>CAYQBZ010000548.1:0-2221 GCA_964415855.1 uncultured Rikenellaceae bacterium | reverse complement strand
CCACTGCCGCGCAAAAAGATGGCAACCTGGACTATATCCGGCAAAATGCGGTCGTCGCAACCGCTTATTCGGTTGAAGACGGGCAGGACTGGCCATAATATCTCGGGCCCAACCGAAACAGCACTTCTCCTCAGGAGGGTATTTTACGGTCCTGGCCTGAGAATGGGCCTGAGGTACTGTGGACTGTCAGTGTTGGTATAGGATACGGCGGCCCCGTCATAAAGGATGGTAAAGTCTACTTACTGGACAGGGATGATAAGGTCGGAGACAGAATGAGATGTTTTGATCTTTCTGGCGGAAAAGAACTCTGGAGTTTTGCTTATGAAGCTCCCGGCTCTGTAATGTTTCCAGGCTCACGAAGTGTGCCGGCATTAGATGGTAATCGGATTTATTCATGCGGTCCCTATGGAGACCTGTATTGCATCGATATCAACACACACAAGCCAGTCTGGAAAAAGAACATCTGGACAGATTACGGTGGCACCAAAATACCGACATGGGCAATTACTCAGTGTCCCCTTGTTTACGGCAACTTACTTATTGTGGCTTCACAGGCACCGGAGGCAGGTGTTGTGGCTTATGATAAGCTTACCGGTAATGTTAAGTGGAAAACATCACCTATTGGACCTGTAGGATATGTCAGTCCGGAAATTGTGAAGATTGGCGGGGAAAGCCATGTTGTTATGATATCTGCTTCGGCTGGTCGCGGGGAAAGCGCCAGCGGTGGCAAAGTGGTTGGAATTGATCTGCTTACAGGAAAAATACTCTGGGAATATACTAACTGGCAGTGCAGTATTCCTGTCCCGGGGGCAGTTGATGCCGGTGAAAACAGAGTACTGATTTCAGGTGGATACGAAGCCGGTGCAGCAATGATTAAAATTGAGAAGAATGCAAATGGCAGCTATGGTGTTACAGAACTTTTTAAAAATCGTGATTTTGGAGCTCATACCCAACCTCCGGTGCTTTATAACGGCAATTTCTATGCTCAGTATTCTACCAACGAAAGAAAAGACGGGATGGTCTGCATGAGTATGGACGGCCAGGTTAAATGGGCAACCAGGAGATCTCCGCTATTTGACAAGGGTGGCATAATAATCGCTGACGGCTTACTGCTCAGTACCGATGGGAGCAGCAAGTTATATCTTATTGAACCTGATGCAACAGCTTTTAAGCCGATTGCAACAGCAGAGTTACTCAAAGCAGATTCCGACAATCAAAGATTCCCAACACAGAACTGGGCACCTCTGGCACTTTCCGACGGCAAGCTTCTGATTCGTGATCAGAGCCGGTTAATGTGTGTTAAAGTTGCCAAATAGAAAAAATCAATATAATGAAGCAAAGCAAGTTGCACACAACGGTGATTCTTTTGATAATCAGCACAATTATTATTCAAGCGCAGGACTGGCCTCAGTATCTGGGACCTAACAGGGATAACACATCCCCCCAGAAAGGAATTTTGCGTACCTGGCCTGAAAACGGACCGGAAGTCCTCTGGACAGTTAATGTTGGTCCTGGTTATGGCGGGCCGGTTATCAAAGACGGGAAAGTGTATCTTCTCGACAGAGATGATAAGACAGGCGATATAATGAGATGTTTTGACTTCTCAACTGGAAAAGAATTATGGAAATTCAGTTATGATGCACCGGGATCAGTATCATATCCGGGCTCAAGAAGTGTTCCGGCCATCGATGGCAACAGGGTCTATTCCTGCGGACCTTACGGAGACCTGTACTGCATTGATATCAACACACATAAACCGATATGGAACAAGAACATTATGAAAGATTTCGGTGGAATCAAAATACCTGTATGGGCGATATCCCAGTGTCCGCTTATATACGGCGACTTGCTTATCGTCTCTTACTCACAGGATCCTAACGCCGGATTGGTTGCCTTTAACAAACTGACAGGAGACATCAAATGGAAAACAGAAGCTATCGGAAATGAAACTTATGCCAGCCCGTCTGTTGCAAAGATTGCAGGAGAGGATCATATCGTAATGGTATTTTCATCCACGAATACCTTTATGCACAAGGAAGCTAAGAGATCCATGGGCAGGATAATCGGGCTAAGACCACAAACAGGGGAAATTCTCTGGGAATACAATAACTGGGAGAATATGATTCAGGTAGCTTCAGCTCTTGATGCCGGCGAAGGAAGAATTATAGTTGTTGGGGGCTATGAACATGGTACGGTTATGATTCAGGTAGAGAAAACGAAT
>CAYQBZ010000547.1:0-2222 GCA_964415855.1 uncultured Rikenellaceae bacterium | reverse complement strand
TATTCGAGCAATAGTTGAGGAACATAGTATGCCAGTGGTTCTCCTGTTTGAAGCTTCCAATGGCAACGAAGTTAGGTTCGCCAAGGAAGTGCTTACGCCAAATGGATATAGTCTCGAAACTTTCAATAGAAACCCCCATTTTTATAAAGCATTTATACCTGAACAATAAATTGATGGAAAGAAATGAAACATAGACTAATAAATTTATTCAAGGAACTTATATCAATTGATTCTGTTTCTGGAGAGGAGCAGGACATATCTGATTATGTCATGAAATTTCTAAAGAAACTAGACTTAGAACCGATTCGAGACAAATACAATATGATCTACTGCAGAATCGGGGACCAGCCAAATCCAAGTCTGTTTTGTGCACACATGGACACCGTGGAACCGGGTAGAGGAATCGAGGTAATAGAGAAAGATGGGCTTCTGATCTCTAATGGTAAAACCATATTGGGAGGAGACAACAAAGTAGCTCTCGCAGCCATGCTTTATAGCCTTAAAGAATTACTACATTCGGAAAAAGAACCAAATATTGAACTATTAATCTCTGTAAGAGAAGAGACGAATTCGGGAATCCAGCAATTCGATACAAATAAAATCGAATCCAAAGTTGGATTTGTATTTGACTTGGCTGATAATTTGGAAGAAGTAGTGACTTCGGCTCCAAGCATTCAGGATTTTGAGATCACGATTAAAGGCAAAGCAAGCCATGCAAGCAGACCTGAGAAAGGAATCAATGTACTGGACGTCCTAAACAATGCTAAAATAAGACTTGGCAGGATCGATCCGGATACTACGTTTAATATCGGTAAAATCTCCGGCGGTGATGCCACAAACACAGTGCCTTCAAATCTCTCTCTCAAAGGCGATATCAGAAGTACAGACCATAAAAAACTTATAGATTATCGCAATCAAGTTGAAAAAGCATTAAACACAGCAGCTTCTTCGCTTGGAGCCGAAGTCACATTTGATTGGAAACCATATTGCTATGCATACAAATTAGCTCCAGAAAATGAAAATTATTTAAGCCTTTTGGATTTTTATCGAGGTATGAGCTACAACTTGCAAGGGATTTCAACCACAGGGGGCAGTGATGCCGGATTTTTGAACTATAAAGGTATTGAGACTTTCTGCATGGGTTATGGGGTAGAGAATATCCACACAATCGATGAAAGGATTCAAATTTCAAAATTTCAAAAATTAGAGCAGATAATAAGCCAATTAATGCTCAACTTCGAAGGCTAACTGGACATAAAGCAGTGTTATCTAGTACAATTCTAATGCAGTTAATGCAAACCGGAGATGGCGGAGCGGTCAATCGCACCAGACTGTAAATCTGGCGGGCTATGCCCTACGGGGGTTCAAATCCCTCTCTCCGGACCAAAATTTACAAACCACTTGCAACCGCTCATAAATTTAGCTAAACTACCCCGTATATAAACCGAATATTTATTAAATTATGCCCATGCAAAATTTTTCCATAACAGACCTTCAAGATTTTCTCGAAAAAGCTTCCTTGAATACTTACGCTATTAATAAAGCTCCTGAAGAAACTGCTGAAAGACCGGGATTCAAAGATATCAACTATCAGGATGGTGATTGGAACTATAGAGATAGCTACACTGGTTCGATGAGAGCATGGGGGACAGAATTGATTCGCTTTCAAGGCAAACCTGTATGGAATTCGGTTTATGGTGGCGGCATGGCTGAAAAATATCTGCAGGATAAAGATTTCGCATTAGAAACTTTTAAATTTCTAAAGTCAGCTTTAGCTGCACCGAAAGAACTAGACTTCCAACTTCGAGGACCAGCAAGTTTAGAAGACGGCGAGTGGGTCTACAAATGTGATTACAAAGGAAATATCGAACTATTCTCCGGTCATGAAGAGATCTCACGAAACGGTGAACTCGTATTTTTCCACGACTTCCTGGGAGGGTTGATCCTGGAGTAGATTCAACCTTTCCAAAATCAGTCATTCGCGATAGAATCATCACATGTTCACAGAAGTAGATACATCACCATCATTTTACAACAGTCCTACTTGGAAAGAATGGACCGAAGCATTCGCTGTGGGCTATGGTCAGCAAAATACTGAAGTAACAACCAAATATGCCAACAGTATCGTAGACGCCTTGCTAATCCACAATATCAATATAAACGAAGGAATCCTAAAACTCCTTCTGCACGATATCGGACTAACATTAGCAGTTTTTGAAAGA
>CAYQBZ010000546.1:0-2226 GCA_964415855.1 uncultured Rikenellaceae bacterium | reverse complement strand
ATGAGGCCAATAAAAGATTGGTTAATGATTATATCAATCATCAAAAGCAGTCCTATAAGGAACAAATCCGCAAGCTCTATATAGAGAAGGACACTTCATTCCGTGGTTTCCGCCATACCTGATTATTACTTGAATAGTCTTGTTCCTGCCTTTTGCTAATTATTTTGTTAGATATCACTAAAAAGAGAACTATATGGCCGATAAGTATCGAAAGATATTAATAATTATATTATTATTTAACTTTACTTTATTTGTTTATTATTTTGCGAACTCAAATATAAATCCTTCCATAGATGTATTTTATTATTTAGCTGTCGCAGATTCTTTCTATGATGGCACTGGTTTATTGGATATCACTACTACTCCGGCTCAGCCAATTATAACCCCTCAAAATGGTATCGTTTTTATCCACGTGTTGTTGAAATCCATCGGTTTGCAGGGAGCAGCCAGCAGGCTAGCAGCCATAAAAATAATTCATTATCTTGGGTTTCTGATATTAATATATATTTTCTATAAGATATTCACGCGACTCAAGATATCGCCAGAACTCACTTTTTTGTCACTGGGAATTTTACTATCCTCATCTCATTTTCTTAAAACGGTCATCCAGCCTTTAAACGAAGGCATGTGGTGCGTGTTGACCGCCATGGTATTCTACCTGGCAATTTCTAATGAAAATAGAGAAAGTTGGGTAAAAATAATAGCCATTGCGGGATTATCTATCATTTTGGCAAATTTTCGATTGACCGGTCCGATAATAGTATTTAGCATCTGTTTAACCTATTTATTGCTGAGAAACTTAAAAAAGGCATTAACTTTCTTTATTATCGGCGTCATTTCATATGCTAGTGTTTATATTATATTGGCAATGCTTAACGTGGATTACAGTGGCTTTGAGGGGTTTGTCAAAAATAATTATTCTATTCAATACATTTTAAATCAACCCCTCATGGTGCTGATTTATACCATCCCCGGAGTTTTTTTAGGGATTAGCGGCAGAAAGATGATGATGGCTCTTCCTTTTTCAATAGTCATTATTTTATTTTACCTAGCTTATTTTCGGCAAGCCTGGCGAAGAAAATATTTTGTGCAACTTTTAATCATCTCTTATATAATTCTTTCATTGCTTTCGGCACTTATAATGCCAGGGTCGCCTGGGGGGCCATCGCGGTTCATTATAATGATAATGCCATTGACGTTATTGACAATTACCACCTATTTTGATGATAGTAAAAAGCTCAGGCTTGGTTTAGGATTATTCTTATTATTGACAATTTCAGTCAGCATGTTCAGGCTGATGGTCTGGGACCGCATATATTTTGTTAACAACAGGTCATATGCCCGCATGAAAAGTCAAATCAGTGAGCCATACATGTTAATCAGTGAAGCTCCGAGATATTCTTATTATATATTTGGAAAAGGAAGCAAGAAGGTCCAAGATATTAATCAGGACACCAAACATATGATATTATTTGGCAAAGAACAATGGTTAAAGGAAATCACAAAAATGGTACATGATTACATCAAGCATGCACAAATTGAATATCTTCATGAAAAATATATTACTGGACATAATCCAGGGGACATATATTGCGCGGTAAAAATTAATGCCCAATAGTTATGTATTATATGGCCATGGATTGTAGATATCGATAATATTGAATTTCATAATAGGCGTAAGGGAAGCATGAAAACATAGATTGTTTTAAAATTGATTCCTCCTTAGCAGGCTGTTGAAAAACCGACGAAATCAAATTGTATTTCCTTTTCAGGATAACTTTGTCACCTCTAAGATGGGCAACTTCGCTGATAAATTCGGGCCGCTTCCTCCTTCGGTTGTTACTTGGTGGCGGAACTATCGTCTTCCGGGCGTTTGTTTCGGTTCAGGGAGAAACTACTGCTGTCAGGTTCCGTATTCGCACCAGATTGTAAGCTGCGGCGGTGAAGGTGAACACCCAACCCACCCGTTCTGTTCTTCGATGACGGGTTTTTCTGAGATGGCCCACGGTTTTTATCCAGCCGAAGATTTCCTCCACCCGTTTCCACAGGCGTTGACTGACAGCGTAGCCCGGATGGCGGGTGGTCCGGCCATCAATGGCGGAGGATCGCCACGGATTGGGCTCCACCTTAATCACCAGCCATCTGCTCCTGGAGAGCTGGCATGACTTTATTGCAGATGGAGCCCTGGCCGATGCGATCCTGGATCGCTTGGTCCATAATGCCTAT
>CAYQBZ010000545.1:237-2246 GCA_964415855.1 uncultured Rikenellaceae bacterium | reverse complement strand
TCCCAGTCATATAAGGTCTTGTAAGCATACCCCGTGAAATAGTCCCTGTCTGTATCACCATCATGAAAGATCCCCTTCTTCATCAGGGAATCCGCATAGGTAAGATCCTTCCTTAACTGAATAAGTTCCGGATTGTTCAGTATCTCAGGTTTCAGCGCCTGTGAGAAAGAATTTGAATAAATAAGTACAGCCGGTATTAACAATATTAAATATTTCATGTAACTATTTAGCTGGTATTCAAAAATATAAAAATAGTGAGGGTTATTCACAATTAATGAACTGTTTTTGCTGCATTATTCCCGGCGTTCTGCAAAATCCAAGTGGTATGAACAATTTAGCTGTAATAAAGGTGATAAAATCAGGTCTAAATATTTGGTTTTCAGGGTATGGCCAGTGTAGCTTTGAAAGAAAAAAGATTTGGCTTCCGATCAAGTCATATTCGAACTTAGAAAGCAGGTTGAATTTCTGTCACACCAATTGGCTCAAGTAGTGAAGGAAAACCTGGAAATAAAAGAGGCATTTACAGAGGTAAAGTCAGAGAATGCAGATTTGAAGGCAAAAAATGCAGATCTGGAGGCAAGAATTACAGAATTAGAAGCTCGATTAAACAGCAACAGCCGGAATAGCAACATGCCACCATCAAGTGACGGATACAGGAAGAAGCCTGCCTTGCCGAGGGAGAAAAAGGGGAAACAGGGAGGCCAGAAGGGTCATAAAGGAAGGACCTTGCATCAGGTTGAGCATCCGGATCACATAGTCAAACACAAACCTGGACCATGCTGTGGCCATGAGATTCCGGATAGTAAACTGGGTATAGCCGAGAAACGTCAGGTCTTTGATTTTCCACAACCCCGACTGGAAATTACAGAACACCAGATATTATATGGACAATGTCCGAAGTGTGGCAAGTGGCATAGAGGTACGGCGCCTGAAGGGGTCAATGCCCCTGTTCAGTATGGCAATGGGGTCAAAGCTTATGCTGTGCTGCTGAATGTCCATTTCAATCTGCCATTCAAGAAAATACGATTGTTGTTCAGCGATTTATTTGGATATCCCATCAACGAATCAACTGTTTATTCAGCCGGTCGTCAATGTTACGAGAAGCTTGAGGAGACTGAAGAAGCAATAAAATTAAGAATTGCTGAGAGCGATGTAACTCATGCTGATGAAACCGGTGTCCGGGTACAGGCGAAATTGCAATGGCTGCATACAGCAACTTCATTGCTTTTCACCTACCTGTTTATGCATGCGAAACGAGGAGCCTTGGCCCTTACAAGTGACAAATCAATACTGGACAAAATCACAGGCTGGCTGGTACATGACTGTTGGAGTAGCTATTTCAGCTTTGATAACATGAAGCATGCTATCTGCGGAGCACATATTCTGAGAGAATTGGAAGGATTGGCTGAAAGCGGCCAAAGTAAATGGGCTAAAGTTTTCAAAACCTTCCTGATGAGTGTATACATGATGCCTTTTGAAGAAAGGGTCAAACGACGGCAACATATTGAAGCAAGATATACCCTCATCTGCGGTATCGGCGAAAGAGCGGAACCACCACCGGGAAAAACACCAGGGAAAAGAGGACGGCATAAACGAACCAAAGGAAGAAATCTTGTTGAACGTTTAATCCGGGAGCAGAATGCGGTACTGTCATTTGCTTTCAATGAGGGGGTGCCATTTACAAATAATCTGGCGGAAAGAGATATCAGGCCCACTAAGGTCAAACAGAAAATATCAAACTGCTTTCGCACGTTTACCGGTGCTGAAATATATGCAAGGATTCAAGGGTTTGTGTCAACAGCCAGAAAGCACAATCGAAACGTCTTCTCTGAATTATGCACCACATTTGACGGACACAATTTTATAACAGGATAAATACCCTGCTAAATAATTACGAATAAAGAATGTATTTGAGGGAATAGATCGTATTGGGAATCAATCCGGGTTATGCCTGTTTTAAAGCTTCATATGCCCGCTGTTGATCTCATCCACCATGATCCTGATGCCGT
>CAYQBZ010000545.1:0-227 GCA_964415855.1 uncultured Rikenellaceae bacterium | reverse complement strand
AATTTGACGGACACAATTTTATAACAGGATAAATACCCTGCTAAATAATTACGATTCTACCTATAAAAATCGTTATATTGATTTGGATGTATTCAAACGTGTAGGACCATATGTTGACTGGCATAAATTGCTGGTTGCTCGCCCGGATCATAAGTAGCATTATTCCATTTTACTGAACCTCAATTGTCATAGGAGCAGATTATTTATAATTTTACCCATACTATCCT
>CAYQBZ010000544.1:0-2249 GCA_964415855.1 uncultured Rikenellaceae bacterium | reverse complement strand
CTGCCGGAGTTGACAGGGTAATTACAATGGACCTCCATGCCGACCAGATACAGGGCTTCTTTAATGTCCCTGTTGACCACCTGTTCGGTTCAGCAATTTTTGCGCCTTATATCGAAAACCTTAAGCTAAAGAATCTTACAGTCTCTGCACCCGATATGGGAGGATCAAAAAGGGCAAATGCCTATTCAAGGCATCTTCAGTCAGAGATGGTACTGTGCTACAAGCTTCGCAAAAAACCGAATGTTATTGAGGAAATGTCGGTAATTGGTGAAGTTGAAGGAAGGAATGTAGTCATAATAGATGATATGGTTGATACTGCCGGAACACTCGTCCTTGCAGCAGATATGATGAAAGAGAGGGGAGCAACAAGCATAAGAGCCTTCGCAACCCACCCCATATTATCGGGAAACTCCGTTGAACGGATAAATGATTCAGCCATCGAGGAGCTCGTAGTAAGTGATTCCGTTCCATTCATCAATACCTCTCCCAAAATAAAGATCCTGTCAATCGCAGAAATATTCGCAACAACAATACAGGCTGTCAACCTGAATGAGTCGATAAGCACTAATTTTGTATTCTGATTCCTTTGTAATATATTTGCAGGCCAATTTTTAAATGTCAAACGTGTAATGGGAAGTTTTCGGGAAGATAACTTTTAGTAGCACAATAACTTTCATATAAATGAAGACAATCGGGATCAAAGGTTCATTCAGAACTGAATTAGGTAAAAGAAACGCAAAGAAAATCAGGAAAGAAGGTAATGTTCCATGTGTTATCTATGGGAAGGAAAAAAATATTCACTTCCATGCCCATGAGAACAGTTTTAAAAACCTTGTATATACGCCGGAAGCTCACCTTGTAAGCTTAAACATTGACGATAAACAGTACAGGGCTGTCCTTAAGGATATGCAGTTCCACCCGGTAAGCGATAAAATTCTGCACGCTGATTTTATCGAGATTCAGGAAAATAAACCGGTTGTCATTAATATACCTGTTAAAGTTACAGGCGATTCAATTGGCGTTATCTCCGGTGGAAAGCTGGTAATCAAACGAAGAAGCCTTAAGGTAAAAGGACTGGCCGATGATCTTCCGGAACATCTCACAATTGATATCACAAACCTGAAAATCCACGATTCATATAAGGTGGGTGATCTCTCGTTCCCAAAAATAGAATTGCTTGATCCCAGGAGATCAATGGTTCTTGCCATTGCCACATCACGTGTTGCACAAAAATCTGAAGAGGAGATAGCAGCAGAGGCTGAAGCTGAGGCCGCCGCAGCTGAAGCTGAAGGTGAAGCAGCTGCATCTGAAACTTCTGCAGCAGAGTAATGCATATCTTAACAACAATCAGAATTTATGAAATATCTGATAGTTGGACTTGGAAATATTGGTGACGAATACAAGGATACCCGGCATAACATAGGTTTTTCCGTACTGGATGCTGTGACGGCCCCTTCCGAGGCTGCTTTTGAAGACAAACGATACGGTTCCGTTTGCAGGATCAGCTATAAAGGACGCGACCTGATTTTACTTAAGCCCTCAACTTATATGAATCTGAGTGGAAACGCCGTTAATTACTGGCTTAAGAAGGAAAAGATAGCAGTTGAAAATATGCTGATAATAGTCGACGACATCGCTCTGCCGACAGGAAGCATACGAATGAGACCTAAAGGCAGTGACGGCGGGCATAACGGACTTGCTCATATATCTGCTATCCTCGGGACCAATGAATACCCCAGGATAAGAGTTGGCATCGGGAACGGTTTCAGGAAAGGTTCGCAGCGCAATTATGTCCTCGGCAGCTGGGCTCCTGATGAAAAGAAATTCATGGAGGAAAGAATATCCATCGTCGTTGAAATGATCAGGTCATTTGCCTTTGCAGGTCTTGAACTGACCATGACAGCTTTCAACAAGAAAGGCAAACTGCCGCCCTCAGAAGAAAAAGCAGCTCCGGGTGATAACACAGGGGATTAATGGCCGTCATGACTGAAAATAAAACGGTACGGGTTGACAAATACCTGTGGGCAATAAGAGTCTATAAGACAAGAAGTATCGCCTCCGATGCATGCAGGAAAGGAAAAGTCATAATTAATAATATCCAGGTTAAACCTTCAAGGGGAATAGTACCCGATGAGATTATCCATGTAAAAAAACCACCGCTTTTGCTTACATACCGGGTTATTGAACCTGTAGAATAAAGATTATCAGCCAGGATTGTGGGGCAATACGTTGAAGACCTGACCCGTATT
>CAYQBZ010000543.1:0-2255 GCA_964415855.1 uncultured Rikenellaceae bacterium | reverse complement strand
ACACATATGCTGAAAACAACAGGGATCAGCTCCATCGAAGAATTAATAGAAAAAACTGTCCCTGACAGCATATTGCTGAAAAAGCCGCTTGATCTTCCCGAAGCGATGAGTGAGTTCGAATACCTGGACCATATCAGATCTCTTGGCAGTAAGAACAGGATGTTCAGGTCTTTCATCGGACAGGGATATTATGGAGTGGCTCCTCTTTCTGTAATAACCAGGAATGTACTGGAGAATCCGTCGTGGTATACATCCTATACTCCTTACCAGGCTGAGATTTCTCAGGGCCGGCTTGAAGCTCTCCTGAATTTTCAGACCATGATCACTGAGCTTACAGGTATGGAGATCGCCAATGCTTCGTTGCTAGATGAATCGACCGCAGCAGCGGAAGCCATGATAATGATGTTCAACGCAAGGACGAGGGAATCGGTGAAAGCAGGAAAGAAAAGGTTTTTTGTTGATGAGGATATTTTCCTGCAGACTATTGATGTATTGAAAACTCGCTCCGCGCCTCTAGGTATTGAGCTGGTTACAGGCAATTATGATAAGATTGCAATTGATGACAGCTATTTTGGTTCGATTATCCAGTATCCTGCTGCATCGGGCAAGGTAAGGGATTACAGGATATTTTCTGAAAGTGCTCACGCTGCCGGTGCAATGGTGGGAGTAGCTGCTGACCTGATGAGCCTGGCCATGTTGATCCCTCCCGGGGAATGGGGTGCGGATATTGTTTCAGGTTCAAGCCAGAGAATGGGTCTGCCGATGAGCTTTGGAGGGCCTCATGCAGGTTATTTTGCCACCAGGGACGAGCTCAAAAGGAGTATGCCGGGCAGGATAATAGGAGTGTCGATAGATGCCCAGGGAAAAAATGCCTTAAGAATGGCATTGCAGACAAGGGAGCAGCATATAAAACGCGAAAGGGCGACCTCAAATATATGTACGGCACAGGCCCTTCTTGCAACAATGTCGGGGATGTATGCCCAATACCATGGGCCTGAAGGACTGAAAGAAATCTCTGCTCATATCCACAGATCGGCCTGTACCTTGAGCACCTCCCTGGAAGAACTGGGATACAGTCAGTTGAATGCCATGTTTTTTGATACTATAAAGGTTGCTGCAGGGAATGTGAGCTCCGCGGATAGAGTTGAGCAACTGGCCAGGGAGGCCGGGGTAAATTTCTTCTATCCCGGAGATGGCACAGTGATAATAAGTACGGATGAGATTACCACAATTGAAGAATTGAACATTATTACCGGGATATTTGCAAAGGCAGCCGGGAAAAAAGCTGCTGCCATAACATCATTCAGCAATTACAAATGCATAGAAGATACATTGCTCAGGAAGTCAACATTTTTAGAGGGACCGACATTCAACAGGTATCATAGCGAGACTGAGATGATGCGATATATCAAGATGCTTGAGAGGAAAGATTTTTCTCTTACCCACAGTATGATTTCTCTTGGCTCCTGTACAATGAAACTTAATCCTGCCAGTTCACTGTTTGCAATGAGCTGGCCTGAATTTGCCAATATTCATCCCTTTGTTCCGAAAGACCAGGCAGAAGGTTATTTACAGGTCCTCAATGAGCTTGGGGAAGCGCTTAAGGAAATCACAGGTCTTTCCGCTATTTCCTTTCAGCCAAATTCAGGGGCGGCAGGTGAGTATACAGGACTTCTTGTGATACGTGAATATCACCGCAGCAGGGGAGAAGGAGATAGGAACATTGCCCTTATACCATCTTCCGCTCACGGAACAAACCCGGCCAGTGCAGTTATGGCAGGTATGCAGGTGGTGGTGGTGGATTGCGATGAAAGAGGAAATATTCATCTGGACGATCTGAGGAGGAAAGCAGAAGAACACAGGGATCGCCTGGCTTGTTTTATGATAACATATCCATCCACACACGGTGTATTCGAAACCGATGTGGTTGAGATGTCTGATATAGTTCATTCGAACGGCGGTATGGTATATATGGATGGAGCCAATATGAATGCCCAGGTAGGTATTACGAATCCCGGACGTATAGGAGCTGATGTTTGCCATCTCAACCTTCATAAGACCTTTGCCATACCTCATGGTGGCGGGGGCCCGGGTATGGGACCAATACTGGTAAATGACAGGCTGGCAGAATTCCTTCCTTCCCATCCCCTGGTAAATACGGGAGGTAGTCATGGTATAACAGCTGTTGCAGGAGCACCTTTTGGCAGCGGTCATATATTGACTGTTTCCCATGCGTATATAATGATGATGGGTGC
>CAYQBZ010000542.1:0-2258 GCA_964415855.1 uncultured Rikenellaceae bacterium | reverse complement strand
CGAGAAGGTCGGATATAAGGACACCGTGGTCGATAAATTTGTAAATGTCAAGAACAGCCAGTTTGCACAACCCTTATTTGAGTTCTCAGGTGCCTGTGCCGGATGCGGTGAGACGCCTTACATAAAGACCCTTACCCAGCTTTACGGCGACAGGATGATAGTATCAAATGCTACAGGATGCTCTTCGATATACGGTGGATCAGCACCTTCAACCCCCTACACGGCAAATAAAAACGGACACGGACCCGCATGGGCAAATTCACTGTTTGAGGATAATGCCGAATATGGTCTCGGTCTCGAGCTTGGCGCCAGCAAAATGAGAGCAAGAATAGCCCTGAGGATGAGCAATGCTCTGAAGAACGGCTCACTGAAACCTGAAACGAAAGCTGCTTTCGAGGAGTGGATCAACTCAAAAGATAAGGCTGAAGAATCAAAAACAGCATCAGAAAAGGTGTTGGCAGCCTGTAAAAAGGATAGTACGGAGCTTACAAAAGAAATATTAAGCCTGCGCCAGTACCTGGTGAAAAAATCGCACTGGATATTCGGCGGCGACGGATGGGCATATGATATCGGGTATGGCGGACTGGACCACGTGATTGCATCAGGTGAGGATGTTAATATCCTTGTCCTCGATACCGAAGTATATTCAAATACCGGGGGACAGGCTTCCAAATCAACACCGGCGGGAGCAGTGGCAAAATTTGCCGCATCAGGTAAAAAGATACGTAAGAAAGATCTCGGACAGATGGCAATAAGCTACGGCTATGTTTACGTGGCACAGGTAGCAATGGGAGCAAACAACTCACAGTATTTCAAAGCTGTCAAGGAAGCGGAAGCTTATCCGGGGCCATCCCAGATCATTGCATATTCACCCTGTATCAACCATGGACTGAGAGACGGAATGGGTAAATCGCAGTCGCAGACAAAAGACGCTGTTAAGGCAGGCTACTGGCACCTGTACAGGTACAACCCGCTGCTCGAGGCAGAGGGCAAGAATCCTTTCATACTGGACTCCAAAGAACCCGACTGGAGCATGTTCCAGGATTTCCTCAAAACAGAGGTACGTTACACTTCGCTTATTCAATCCTTCCCTGAAGAGGCAGAAATACTCTTTAAAGCAGCAGAGGAAAATGCAAAATGGAGGTATAAATCATACCAGCGCCTTGCCAGCATGGAATTAGAAAAGACTGAGTAA
Source organism: uncultured Rikenellaceae bacterium (assembly GCA_964415855.1). Taxonomy (GTDB): domain Bacteria; phylum Bacteroidota; class Bacteroidia; order Bacteroidales; family VadinHA17; genus LD21. Next base: position 1,063 of record CAYQBZ010000542.1, on the reverse strand, counting down.
AAACCCCATGATAAGGAAAAAGGCCATCCTGCGGGATGGCTTTTTTTTGTGGTGCGACAGTATAAAACCTAATACCTATACAACCATTACAACATTTACAACCTTTTACAACCTTTTTTCTTATTTTTGCAACGTATAAACTATGGGAAGACTACTCGGGATAGACTATGGAACAAAAAGGATCGGACTTGCAGTTACGGATCCTCTGAGGATATTTGCATCTCCTCTTAACACGATAAGAACGGGAGAGTTTGATAGCTTTATTGTGGATTATTTGAAAAGTGAAGATATAGATGCATTCGTAATAGGTTATCCGGTAAAAATGAACAACCAGCCAAGTGAGTCTGTTAATTATATCAACCCGTTCATCAGGAAGCTTAGAAAATCTTTCCCCGGTATAGAGGTCCATCTTATTGATGAAAGATTTACATCGCAGATGGCTTTGCAGACAATGATTGACGGCGGTGTGAAAAAGGAAGGAAGACAGGATAAGGCGATGATAGACAAGATCAGCGCCTCAATAATACTGCAGTCATTCCTGGATAAAAGTTCAGTTTAAGCAGAAAAAGAGAAACAGAAATGACATACCCTATACTCGTTTACGGACATCCGGTACTGAGAAAGATGTCGGTGGAAATTAACAAAGACTGGCCCGGACTCAAACAGTTTATAGACGACATGTTTGAAACGATGTACAATTCTGACGGTCTCGGACTTGCGGCGCCGCAGGTTGGCAAATCCGTAAGGATCTTTATTATCGACGGGAAACCGATAGCCGAAGATGAACCCGAACTGGCAGATTTTAAAAAAGTGTTCATCAATGCTCACATAACGGAGAAATACGGTGACTTTGCACTTATGAACGAAGGATGCCTGAGCATTCCTAACATACGTGAAGAGGTAAACCGCGAATCTCATATCCGGATCAATTATTATGACGAGAACTGGCAATATTTTGATGAAGTTTATAATGGTTATAAAGCAAGGATCATACTGCATGAATATGACCACCTGGATGGTATCCTGTTTACTGATAAGGTAAGTCCCCTGAAAAAGAGGCTCC
>CAYQBZ010000541.1:0-2258 GCA_964415855.1 uncultured Rikenellaceae bacterium | reverse complement strand
CTGTCCGGTATCCATCTTACCATGTTACCTGCCCTCGGAATCAAGGGCATGCAACGATATTTCTGTCCGTACACTACCAGGAATAATCACAGTTGCATTTATATTGAATTTTTTATTCTCAAGGTGAAGAGTCTCGAAGAACCCATGAAGGGCCTGCTTCGATGCTGAGTATGCGGACCGGAGCGGAAATCCGAAACGTCCTGATATGCTGCTTGTTGCAAGAATATGGCCAGATTTCTGGCGTATCATATAGGGTAAAACTGCTTTTGTAAGTGCAATGGTGCCAAAGTAGTTTATTTCAAATATTTTCCTGTCGAGCCATAAAGGAGTTTCGTCAATTCTTGCCCGCTGGCTTATCCCTCCTATATTGAAAAGCATATCTATCCTACCCAATGATCTGAGCTGTTCATCAACTATTAAATCTATCCCCGAAGTATCTGCAAGGTCAAAAGGTACGATATGTATCATATCCGGGTTTCCCGGCCATACCGCTTTCATCTTTTCCAGTCCCGGCATATCATTTGATGATGCCACAATTGCTGCACCACGGTCTGCTAACTCATATACCAGTGCTCTCCCTATACCTGAAGAGGCCCCTGTAACCCAGCATACCTTTCCTGCAAACTGTTTATCTCTCTTCATTGTTAATAGCACTGACAAGGTGAACCAGTTCATCGTGGTTTCTCTTCAGATGACCGAATTCCTGATTTTTATTTCTGATATAGTTTCTTATCCTGAATCCGCCCAGTATTCTGCGGAACTGGAGAGTATAATTCCAGGCAAACAGACCCGAAAGCGGTAGGGTGAGGAAAATCATCAAGCCACACCACCAGGGGGAGATGAGGGCCATAGAAAGGATGAGGTAAGCCGGTATAAAAACCAATGCAAGTGAAAGTGAGATCCCATAGCGTATGGATGAATGGAATTGCGGATCCTGTATCTTACGTATCTGCAGATTCGGGATCTCAAGAAATGTAAGGTTGAAGATATTCCCGTATATGAATACCGGGAAAGTAAGTATCAGACCTATTATTCCCGCAATCAGCCATACAACCGGATGTCTTCTTTTTTCCAGTAACCTGTAGCTGGTACCAAGTTCCCTGGCAGACACCTTAACCTTAAGGCTCAGCTTACATATTTTCTCATATAGCGTACTGTCAGATGATTTAAGCCGGTTTAGTTTATTGATCAGTTTCCTGTCCCTGAAGAGTTTGGGGAACCTGATATCGTCGCTGAACCTTCCGTTTATCATGCTCCGCAGTTCATCGATAGCCTCATAGTCATCTTCCGATTCTATATGGACCATAATGTTCTTCATTTCGGCGGACAATTTTGATCTTAGTTCGTTAAGTGCTCTTTCGGGACTTCTTTTATACAAGTCGAAGAATTCAGAAACTTCAATTGGTTTCCCGTATACAACGGTAAGTACCTGCCTGAACCTGGCGTAGTTTGAAAAATCAAGTCCTACCGGTATTATTTTAATATTAAGCGTAAAGCCTGTCGCTTCATCCGACTGGAACGCTACCCGGCATATCCCTTTCTTCAATTGTCTCAACCGTCTGAATCCTGCATGATCACCCTCAGGCAGAATTACCAGTCCGTTTTTGTTTTTAAAGACATCTATTGTTTTAAGAAAAATCTCATCATTGCCTTTAAGGCTGCTGAATCCGTCCCTTATCCTGTAAACCGGAAGTATCTTTAAGAAATAGAGGATAGAAGCGATTGTCCTTTTCCTGAAAATATCAGCTCTTGCCAGGAATACAGGCTGTCCCTTATGCGTGAACAGTACAGCAAGAGCATCCATTAAAGCATTCTGATGATTAGGGGCAAAGATCAGGTGATGATCGGGATTGATATTTTCACGACCAAGTACTATGACCTTTCGGTAGAAAATGTTATTATGCCAGAAACCTGCAACAGACTTTAATAGTGCATATCCGGCAGAATATTTTTCAATATTTTCCTTACCCATTTAACAATAAGTATACACCTGATCCTCTTCAACTGGAAACAAGTGATTTTAAAAGTGTTGAGTGCAAGTTAAAAAAAATGAAGTTTGACTGTTATTATCAGAAATAGTTTAGCTCTGGAATTTTAAAATATTACGTCTTTATACCACCCTCTCAGTGATTTTCAAATCCTTCGTTCAGCCTGTCGATGACCCTTCTGTCCCTTTTTGTTGGTCGTCCGCTACCCTTTTCACGGTATATGATCCCTGCTGAATGTTTTATATTAAGCTTTTCCTTTTCTTCAATACT
>CAYQBZ010000540.1:0-2261 GCA_964415855.1 uncultured Rikenellaceae bacterium | reverse complement strand
AGAATGATTTACTCAACTCCGGCACCTCCTGATCTGAAAAATGATGACAAAAAGTAACACGGTTGTCCGGTTCAGGCAGATTCAGGTAGATTCAGGTAGATTCAGGCAGATTCAGGTAGATTCAGGTAGATTCTGGTAGATTCTGGTAGAATTATTCAATGTTTTTTAGCGGCCTGTTTATAAACGTTTCCGAACTTGAATATGATTTTTCATGTATTGATGCGATACGGATAGTATGAGGAAATAATTACAAGATCTTTCTCCAAAAAGAAAGGAGGTGTACCGGCAAAGAACAGTTTTAATTGGAGTTGTAGCCAGGCACAACTGAAATCCATATTAAAACTATAATAATTAACATTATTAACATTTTAATTTTACAGAAATGAAAAAACTTGGTAAATTGGAAATCAATCCTGAAAAAATAATGAGGAATGAGGAATTAGTGATTCTCAGAGGAGGCTATGATCCAGAAGATTGCCATTGCATGTGCTATGATGGTATGACGCCAATGGGATTAATGGCTGCAATGAATCAGCAAATGTGTTATGATAATTGTCATGACGCAAATCCAAATTGGACAGGAACCTGGAGCTGCATATAGAACTTATATGCAATACAATTACTATATTATGAGGATTTTAAGTTTTGATGTTACAATGCAAAAATGATGAAAAGAGAGGCTGATTAATTCATAGAATTAGCCTCTTTTATATATTCTAATATAGACCATCTAATATGATATCAAAGTATTTCTTAATCTTGGCCGTTTTTATAATATCATGTAAATCAGAGGATAATGGACTTTTTAGGTTTGACCCAAGAGTTCTTGATGAAAATGCTTTAACCTTATCGGATATAGCTGATGATATTGTTTACATTCCCTTGAAAAGTAGTATTCCTCTGGGGATGATTTACACTTTCAAAATCGTAGACAATTACATTTACTTATCGGCAAAAGATATTGGTATATTGGTATTTAAAAGGGATGGGAAATTACTCGGAAGAATCGGAGCTATTGGCAGAGGACCAGATGAATATATCTTTTGCAATGATTTCATTGTAGATGAGAGTGGTGAAAATGTTTATGTAAAAGACAGCGGTAACAGAATTAAGGTCTATTCCAGGCATGGTGACTTCCTCAGAGACATATATGCTCAGGAATATTCCGGAGATATTGAACATATTGAATTTCAATATTCCAGATTGTTTATTTTTAACTACCTCCAGTTCGGAGATTCAAAATACAACTGGATAGTCCTTGATACATCAGGAAACCTTATTCAGGATAAGGAACGAACAACACCTGTCTTTCACAGCAATTATGGTGGAGGAAATTCCGGAGTTTATAAATTTGAGAATAAAATACATTACTGGAATATTTATAACGACACAGTTTATTCAATCCTTCCTGATCTGTCTGACAAAGCATCTTTTATAATAAGCCCGGGTGATTATAAATTACCCCGTTCGGATTTCAATCCTGCCACGGATTTTTTTACCTATATGCAACTTTATAATATCATAGAATCAAGTCGTTACCTGATAATCAGGTTCTTTTATAAGAGGCTTGGTTATTTCATTTTGGATAAAACGAGTTCAAGATCATATACATTTTATTTTAAATATGATGGTAATGAAAGTTTAAGCAGGATTGGAGGTTTCTCAGATAATATTGATGGCGGTCCGGTTTTTAAACCTGAAAGCTATTTTACCGATCATGACCTGGAATATCTGACAACGTTAATTGAGCCGTATAATTTAAAGTCTTATGTTGGTACTGAAGAATTCAAAAACTCTACTCCCAAATACCCTGAAAAGAAGAAAGAGCTTGAAAAGCTGGCCAACAGTCTGAAAGAGACAGATAATCCTGTTCTTATGCTGGTGCGGTTGAAGAAGTGATGGCGGAGAGCCGAGGGCTGGGAGCCGGGAGTGGTTGTCATGCAGGCTGAGGAGTGAAACGACGAAGTCTCGCCCGGCGGGATCTTGCAAGTTTAAGTCCTGCTCTCTGCACTCTGTACTCTGAGCCCTGAGCCCTGAGTCGTATGTCGTGTCCCTTGTACCCTGCGTCCTGAACCAGGGCAATCTTCAATTAATCTTTCTGCATTGGCGTATCAGCCACATATTCAGTCAGGTTGCACGAAAAAAAACCTGATATACCAAAGGGCCTCATCTGTCCTGGCGATCTCAGAATGATTTACTCAACTCTGGCACCTCCTGATCTGAAAAATGATGACAAAAAGTGACCCGGTTGTCCGGTTCAG
>CAYQBZ010000539.1:0-2286 GCA_964415855.1 uncultured Rikenellaceae bacterium | reverse complement strand
TTTGTTAATAATATCATAAATTATATATTGATTTAACATATGTATTAATTTTATTAAGTATTTTATGTAACTTTAATGAATTCATTTTATTATTAAACTTTAACTTTATTAGATTTATCATGAGAACAAAAATGAAAATTAATTTAGGAATATTGATGCTTACGTTAAGCATTCTATTAGTCATAAATTCATTTGGTCAGGATATTCCACCCCTGGTCTATGATGTTGAAAATACAGGTGCAGATTTCGAAGCGCCGCCATTACCAGATATCAGCGAGCTTCCGGATATTAAACCATTGACTGACCCATTTGTATGGTCTGATGAAAGTGGTCGTGATACTACTTTTGGCAGCTGGTCCCATAGACGTGCAGAAATTAAAGCAGAGATCGAATATTATGAGATTGGGACCAAACCAGATCGACCTGATACTATTTATGCAAGCTACACCAATAATACTCTTACAGTGAACGTAATTGTAAATGGAGATACACTAACTCTAACTTCGATAATTACACTCCCATCAGGGGAAGGTCCATTCCCGGCAGTGATTGGTATGAACAGTACAAATGGTAGTATCCCAGCCAGTATATTTACAAGTCGCAATATTGCAACCATACCGTATTTCTGCGATCAGGTAACAACCTATGCAAATGCATTTACTGGCGCCAGTCCGTCTAATTCGGACCCTTACTTCCAACTTTATACTGATAAGAATCTTTCTAATACAGGACAATACAGTGCATGGGCCTGGGGAGTAAGTCGTTTGATCGATGGACTGGAACTTGTTCAGGATAGTCTGCCTATAGATCTGAAACACCTGGCAGTAACCGGTTGCTCCTATGCAGGTAAAATGGCTCTCTTTGCCGGTGCGTTTGATGAGCGGGTTGCTCTTACCATTGCTCAGGAATCAGGCGGCGGCGGTGCTCCAGCCTGGAGGGTTTCAGAAATACTGGAAGGTGTTGAAAAACTTGGTTCAACGGATCACAACTGGTTTATGGATGATATGTTTACATTTGCTGGCTCAAATGTTTCCAAACTTCCTCACGATCATCATGAGTTGATGGCAATGTGTGCACCCAGGGCATTATTGGTTACAGGAAATACAGATTATCTATGGCTGGCTAACCCGTCCTGCTATGTTTCCGCAATGGCAACGCAAAAAGTTTACAATACACTAGGTATAGGAGATAGATTTGGTTTTTATGTAGATGGCGGACATGGCCACTGTGCAGTACCAGAGAGTCAGCTTCCATCGATAGAAGCTTTTGTTGATAAATTCCTTCTTGACAGCACCAATGTAAATACTAATATTGCAACACATCCCTACCCTGACATCGTCCCTTCCTATTGGTTTGAATGGTGGGGTTCTGAAAAACCTTATTTTCCTGATTTAGATCGATCGGGAAGTGATGAAGTATGGCTTGAAGCAGAATGCTTAACAATTGGAGCTGCCTGGAATGTAAGACTTGATGACTTGGCTTCAAATGGAAGTTACATAATACCTAAAACCGGATTAAATAGCTCTGATGATGTTATAACAGATAATGCAGCTTTAGTTAACATTCCTTTTACTGTGAATACAAATGGAACGTATTATCTATATTGTAGAGTTAATTGTTTATCGATTGATGACGATACTTACTGGTTAAAACTTGATGATGGAAATTTTCTCAAAAGAAATGCTTTTCTTACAGATGGATGGGAATGGAAAAAAATGTCCAGCTTTACATTAACACCTGGTGAACATAATCTAACTATTTCCTATGCAGAAGACGGAATAAAAATTGATAAAATATGCATTTCAGATTTTACCTATGCACCAGGATTAATAGGTGAAGAAGCTGATGTAGTATGTGTACCGGATACTACAACTAAAGAATACGTTTTAACGGAGATAGACAATAAATATAGTAAATATGTTTTAAATCAAAATTACCCAAATCCTTTTAAAAATAATACATCTTTTTCATTTGAAATTCCAAATAATACGTATGTATCATTAAAAATATCTTCTATACTTGGAGAAGAAATTACCGAACTGGCAGGAAAAGAATTTTTAGCCGGTAAACATAGTATTGAGTTTAATACACAGAATCTATTAAAAGGTATTTATTTTTATACACTTAAAGCAGGCGACTATTCTATAAGTCGAAAAATGATTATACAAACTGAATAGCATACCAAGGTCTTAAGCATTTCGAAAGAGATAAATCTCACCATGAATGTCATCAAATAGAAGAGAAACATTGGGTCTTTCATAAGCCGGTTTTTAAGCCGGCTTTTTT
>CAYQBZ010000538.1:0-2286 GCA_964415855.1 uncultured Rikenellaceae bacterium | reverse complement strand
CCGTTGCATGATCTGACTTTGGATTAGAAATAAGCAGGGTCGCCTGTTACTGCGGAGGGGCAACTGACTTCTGCGCCAGGTTCCTGGACAGTAATGACAAGCCCTTCAGGGATTTTACAGTTAATGTCTTCCCTGCCGGAATGTAGGGAAGAATACACTGTTCACAATATTTCAGGAGGATGAATATGGCTATTCGAAAGTTGGCGGTTTTATCAATATCGGTATTTCTGTTAATGGGAACATCCCTGTTATCTGCTTCGGAAAAAGTCCCGTTGCGTGCCCAGGACAGGGTGGAGATCGAGCAGTTGATGTGGGAATACATCCAGGCGCTGGATTCACACGATGCAGAAGCATTCCTCAGTAAGTTTACACCTGATGGAGAATTCAGGAGCAGCGCAAGTACAGCAAAAGGCCGGAAAGCTCTCAAAAAGATGGTAGTAGATGCCTGGAAAAAAATGGATGCCGCGAATGAAGACGGTACAAAAAAGTCTCACATGTATCACATAGTTACAAACCCGCATATTGCGTTTATAGATAAGGATCATGCACGCTACTATGCATACTGGATGGGGGTGCTCGAAACCGGCGGAGAGGTTGTCACCGCAGGGCGCGAAGTGAATGAACTTGTTAAGGTAAAGGGCAGGTGGCGCATTAAAGTCCGAGATGTAAATCCCGGGAATTAAAAAAGAATTTACCGGCTGCACAAATAAAAGAGAGGAAAATATATGTATGAAAATCAATGGATTGATATCTCGATACCTCTGGGAAAAGATATTCCGGAGCTCGCCATGGAGACATCCGATGGTGAAGTGCCCAGGTCAAGCGTGAAGCGTTTTTTTGATGTGGAAAAGGGTGATAAGGTCACCATGTCCAGAATTGAAATAGACTCCCATGACGGAACCCATATCGATTCACCCCTCCATTTCATCAAGGGTGGCACATCCATAGATGAAATGCCCATAAGCACTGCCATCGGTCCAGCAAGGGTAATAGAGATTATGAATGAAAAGGAGATAACGGTCGAAGAGCTTGAACCTCACGGGATCAGGCAGGGAGAGAGAATCCTGTTTAAGACAAAAAACTCACCCCGTGTTTACAGCACCAGGGTGTATAAAGGGGATTATGTGGCCATTACTCCCGAAGCAGCAGAGTACCTTGCGGGCACTGGCATCATTCTGGTAGGTCTTGACTTTCTGACCATTGCCGGTATGAATCCGCCTGAAAATATTACCAAAGTTCACCTTGCCTTTTTAACAAGGGGGATATACATCCTTGAGGCACTTAATCTTGATGGCGTAGCCCCGGGCAATTATGAGCTCATCTGCCTGCCCCTAAGGCTGGATAGAGGAGATGCTGGTCCCTGCAGGGCAGTACTGCGTCCGATCCAGTAGCTCGTGATAATCTATAATAATTATGGCAGGAAGTCGCATAGAGGAGATTCCACTTTTATATTTTCCTCCGTATCCCGTACCACCGGTAATACCAGGTGGGACGGGTACTCCCTGTTGTGATAAACAGTGATATCAATGGAGAGCGGAGAAGGGCCTGTGACATAGGAGCTTCCCGCGTCCCACGAATTATAATCCTTATCCTCACACGCGATCTGCAACCAGATTTTATGTCCCTTTTTAAATGTATTGAAAATGGGCACAAGTTCGATCTGAAATTCATATATGGTATCCGGCTCAAGAATTTCAGGATCGGTAAAAGAATGCCATGGATTTCCAGGTTTTGATCTGGATTCGTCCAGCTTCCTGAATTTGGTCTTGAGATTTCCATAGCTCCACAGGTTGACCTCCCCGGGCGTCCAGGCATCTGTCCAGTCAGGTCTAAGGAATGGTTCCCCTGTTACCGGATTCAGGGCCGGGCCCTCCGGACCGATCTCACCTATCTTAATAAAAAAAGCCCAGTCAGAAGGTGTTTTCTCTGTCGTTGAAGCATACAGAGTCATGCTGACTGGACCCTTTACTGTAACATCCTCTTCCAGTGGCGGTGTGGTGAAGGCCAAAAACTCTTCGTTGTCCGGATTAGGGAGGAAGATGAAGGAGCCCGGCAACTGTTTTTTTACAGGAGGGTGTTTAAATGAGCTTGAATCTTCCTGTCTGTCCGGAGATTCTTCGCCAAGAGCGCCCCATGGTGCAGTCGATGACACACTCCTGCCTATATAATAGCTTTTCCATTCGGTTCGCCTGACCGGATATTCATTTTCATATTGCCATCTGCCTGTCCCGTTATCATAAATGGCGACTTCGGGCTCATTCATGATCCCGGTATCAATGTCTTTAA
>CAYQBZ010000537.1:0-2290 GCA_964415855.1 uncultured Rikenellaceae bacterium | reverse complement strand
GAATCCGGTACATACTTTAAGCTTTATGAAATTATTCCCGGCCGCGACGAAACAACACTTAAAGAAATCATCCCACTTAAATAAAATTTAATCCGCAATCCATAATCCGCAATAGTATATCATGCTCCGGATAAACGATACAATATTCAGTTTCGATATTCTCGGGAAGAAATTCTGCTGCGATCTGCCGGCTTGCCTGGGTAATTGTTGCAGGTATGGTGATTCAGGAGCACCTCTGAGTGCTTCAGAGACACATATCCTCGATGAAATATGGATTGATGTAAGGCCTTACCTCAGGCCGGAGGGTATTGAAGCAATAGAGGAGAAAGGTACAAGTGTGACAGATTTTGAAAACGACAGGGTCACACCCCTGATCGGGGACGAAGAGTGTGCATATACAACCATTAAAGACAATATGTTAATGTGCGGGATAGAAAAGGCCTGGTCGGACGGTAAAATATCTTTCAGGAAGCCGGTTTCATGCCATCTCTTCCCTGCACGTATAAAATACTATTCCGGATTCACTGCAGTCAATTATGAGGAACTTGCAATCTGCGACCCGGCCAGGGAAAAAGGTAATTCGGAAGGAATATACGTATATGAGTTTCTTGAGGAGCCATTGAAAAGGGCCCTTGGAGAAGATCTATATAAGGAATTGTGCATCGCTGCTGAAGAATTAAGAAATAAAAATACTCTGAAAAAAAGATAATTAAAGATTTTAAATAGGATTACGTGAAAATTATGACAGAGATTAAAGAATATATCGAAGAAAACAAAGACAGGTTCCTGGCGGAGCTTTTTGATTTTATAAGGATCCCCTCGGTCAGTGCCAGGGAAGAGAATAAAGAGGATATGACCCGGGCAGCTTCATACCTTAAGGATGCTGTGTTAGAGGCAGGAGCAGACAAAGCTGAGGTTTATACTACTGACGGACACCCTGTTTTATATGGTGAGAAGATCGTCTCAGCTGATTTGCCGACGGTACTGGTCTACGGACATTACGATGTTCAGCCCGCCGAGCCATATGATTTGTGGAAAACCGAACCATTCGAACCCGTTATCAGGGATGGTAAGATATGGGGAAGGGGAGCAGATGACGATAAGGGTCAGCTGTTTATGCATCTGAAAGCTTTTGAACTGATGAATAATACAGGCACCCTCCATTGTAATGTGAAATTTATGGTCGAAGGTGAGGAGGAAGTCGGATCGCTAAACCTTGAAAAGTTCTGTATCGATAATAAGGAAATGCTTGCTGCGGATGTCATCCTTATCTCTGATACAACTATGATATCTCTGGATATGCCTTCAATAACATCCGGATTGAGAGGTCTGTCATTTATGCAGGTTGAGATAACCGGCCCTGACCGGGATTTGCATTCAGGTCTCTATGGAGGTGCTGTTGTCAATCCGTGTAATGTGTTATGTGATATGATATCTTCCCTGAAGGATGAGCATAACCGAATTACCATACCGGGCTTTTATGATGATGTCCTGGAGTGCAGTGATGAAGAACGGAGTGAAATGGCAAAAAGACCATTTGACAGGAATGAATATATGAAATCAGTGGGAGTTGCTGAACTATCCGGTGAGGAAGCTTATACGGATCTTGAGAGGATCGGTATCAGGCCTGCACTTGATGTGAACGGTATATGGGGCGGTTATACCGGCGAAGGGGCAAAAACTATCCTGCCTGCAAAGGCATATGCCAAGATCTCAATGAGACTGGTCCCTTACCAGGATTCTGAAAAGATAGCTGCACTTTTTAAGCAATATTTTGTCTCTCTGGCTCCGGCAGGAGTAAAAGTCAATGTAGAATACCTTCATGGCGGAGAAGCATATATCAGTCCCGCAGATACTCCGGAATACAAAGCAGCATATCTTGCTGTTAAAGAAACGTTAAACAAAACACCCCTTCCTGTACGAAGCGGTGGAAGTGTTCCGATTGTTGCAGTATTTGAAAAAGTTCTGAATATCAAGTCAGTATTGTTGGGATTTGGCCTCGATTCCGATGCAATCCATTCTCCTGATGAACATTATCCTGTAGAAAACTTTCTAAAAGGCATTGAAACCATTGTATTATTCCATAAGTTCTATAAAGACCTGAAATACAGGTAGATAATATTTTTTTACTGTTTGTATGCTTTCCGGAAAGGAAATGTAATTCCTGAGGGCTGCAATAAAAAATTGATGCCCATGTGCAGCTATTGTCAGAATAAATATTAACATTTTAGCTTGGAGAATATAATTAGATAATTTATCTTTAGCGCGTTAAATTAAAACCTAAAACTAA
>CAYQBZ010000536.1:0-2295 GCA_964415855.1 uncultured Rikenellaceae bacterium | reverse complement strand
TTTGTAACCAGGTTCGTTGGTAAAATGGGTCGTCTCAAATGGATCCCTGTTAAGATCGAGCAATTGTTCTTCAACGCCTGTAGCATCATACTTAATATATTTCAAATTGTCGCTGCTGACCACCATACGTCCTATCTCACTCTCCACGCCTAGTGTCTCCCTCCACCTGACCTTCCTGCCTTCAAAAAGCGGGCGCAGGCTCTTTCCTCTCGTATCAGCAACTCCCTGTATACCGGCATAATCACAGAGGGTGGGTATCATATCGAGTCCGGTAGATATCAAATGATCATCATCTACCCTGCCGGGTTTTATATGGCCCTTCCACATGGCAAGGAAAGGTACGTTAGCAGACTCCTCATACAGGACCGTCTTATGTTCCAGCCGGTGCGAAGCATCATTATCTCCGTGGTCACTGCAAAAAATAACCAGGGTATTTTCCTCCTGCCCGCTCTCTCTCAGAGCATCAAGAATAGTCCGTACTTCTGCATCCACCATTTCAGTTAGCCGGCAATAAGCCCAGCGATGACGCCGCCAGTCGTTATCGGTATAATTATCCCTGGCATTCTGCCTGAATTCACGTCTTTCAATCAAAGACCTTATTGCTTCAGGTTCATCTTCCTGGGGTTCATAGTTAGGTGGAAGAGGCGGGCAGTATTTATCAAAGAACTCCTGTTCGCTCACACCATCAGGCATCTGCAATGCTTTGTCGAGAGTTTCGCATTCCACAACACCTCTTTCTACCAGCTTCTTTTCCTGTTCAGACTCTGCAAAATCACGTATTGCCATATAACAGATGTCGTGCGGATTAATAAGTGATACCACCAGAAGATAAGGATTTTCATGCTCCCCCTTTATATACTTTGATGCCTCCTCAGCCAGAAGAGCTCTCTCATTATCACTGATATCCCTGAAACCCAATGCCCTGGCATTTAAAGGTTCAGGCAAGTGCTCCTTCCCGCCGTAAACCAGGTCGTAACCGGCACTCTTCAGAAACGAGGCAAGAGTAGAGTTAACAACTTCCCGGGGGACCTTTGTAATCCTCATTGATCCGTTATTCTCCCTTACCTGATCACCATTGTCATCGTTAAAGGTCCCGGCAAAACGTCCGGTCATTATACTTACCCTTGCCGGGGAACTCACCGGGTTGGCAGTATAGGCTCGTGTAAAACGGATTCCGTTACCTGCTATATAGTCCATGGCAGGTGTTTCCAGATACCTGTTACCGGCACAGCTCATCATGTGCGCATTCTGCTGGTCAGTTATAATTAATAGAATATCAGGTAGTTCATCCTGCTTCTTGCTTTCACCACTGCATCCGAATACTAATGGAGCACAAGCAATAAATATTGAATATTTTAAAGCATTATCCAGTTCCATTTAACATAATATTAGTGCGTTGTATCTCTGGTTTTTTAAAGAAAATCAAGATCATGCTATTAGTGATCTGTCTATCTCAAAATTCTTACCTCTCCTTCAAGGCCTGATGGGATATTTTCATAACCCCTTGTCCAGCGCTGAGCTGTTGGATTGTCTTTAAGACTTCTGCAATAATTACTAAGGACAGTAGTGTATTTTATTTCAAGAAGATTTTCGCCTTTCAGTAAATATCTGCCAAGAGGGAATCGTGGTCTGCCATACCAGTTCACTCCAAGCAGGTTACCATTCAGATAAACCTCCGAAATTCCCCTGTTAACCTTACCTAATTCAAGCCATTCACCCTCCCCGTCCGAAGTAAATGTTGATGTGTAATATACTGTGCCTGCAAAACTGCGCAGCTGAGGATCCTGGGCAAGGCCAAAATCTGAGAGTTTGTCAAAGGTACGGTCAAAGCTCTGCCCGTTTACATGTGAAAAACTTACGTGCCAGGGACCTTCAACAGTAAGTAATAATTCTTCTGTGACAGCGTCAGAAGCGGCTTCAGGCTTATCTTTTTTATCAGGATCAAAAACAAGAAGCAGCGATTGCAGAGGTTGAAGTTCAATGGAAAGCTCGTTCCTGCTCTTATCATATGGAAATACCTTCCTGGTGCCATCTTCGGGATTCCAGATCCATGGCGTTTTCTTCCCGGTCGGGAAAACAGCATCCAGTTTTACTGTTAAGGTCCTGTTGGAATTGGTAAAAAAGTACATATCCTTTTTGCCGGCAACACTATGTATCTGGAACACATTTTTATCGGGATTTTCAATCGCCGCATCAGCCATTATATGAGTCTGCTCTAACATATCCCTTGTCCACGTCAGTAATTCCTGTTCATATCCCGGACTTTTAATCCTGAATACTTGTCCGGGATGATCT
>CAYQBZ010000535.1:0-2298 GCA_964415855.1 uncultured Rikenellaceae bacterium | reverse complement strand
CTGGAAATAACATCCTCGGGTACTACGTTTCTACATCCACCAGGTATGATAAATATTCCTAGAATAAGAATTGAGATCAACCATTGATATATTCGGATTATCTTCATCTCTTCCTTTTTTATCCTTAGTAGTAGATTATACGAAAGAACTAAAAAAGTATCACAGGAAAGAAGATACTTTACCATCTTTTTTAGAAACCCGATATATCAACCCACTTTTTGAGTAATTCAATATCTTCATTAAGGTTCGTATTCACCCAATTATCTCCCCAGGTATTCAACATAGAGATGTAAATCACCCCGATATTAAAAATCCTTCTGAATGGTACGAAAAGGTACATATTATCAAACTCACTATCTTTCAGCGGTATGTTTTCTCGATATCCCTGTATGAAAGCCTCCTTACGACGCTTTCTTTTTTTCATACCAGCTTCATCCCAGCCCAGGCTGAAAGCATTGATATAGACTGAAATATCATACATTCTCCAGCCGTATCCGCAGAAATCAAAATCGAATAAGACAGGATTATTCTCTGAGTCGAATCGTAAATTACCGGGATAAAAATCTCCGTGACATATGCCGTAACCCGGCTTGTTTTTCGGATAGGTCTTGCTTATTCTCTCACTTGTTTTTTCAGCAATGTCTTCCAGGAAATCTATATCGAAGGAGTACCATTGTCTGTATGCCCTGATATAATCCATCGATTTGTGTATTAACATATCGATATCCAGATTCCACCGGCTAATGGGATAATCCATCTTGTCCTAGGCTCTATGAATGGAAGCTATATACTGTCCCAATTTTGTATTGTATTCATCCGTTTCCTCTACCCTGTCTGGGGATTTTTCTCCGGCAGAAGTATACAGAACTCCGTATCTTAGACCTTCCGTACCATTCAATTGAAGGATATACTCTCCATCCTTTTTCATTACAGGTTCGGTTGCCGTTATATCGCAATCTTTCAGGACAAACAGCAATTTTATCTCTGCCTGGATTTCTTCTTTAGTTCTCATTCCGCAGCGATATACCTTGAAATAGTATTCACGGTTATCACTAAAAACAATATAGGTATCATGAATACCGCGATAATACAGCCTGCAGGTAACGTTACCTTGTCTCGGAAAGTATTCGGATTCGATTATTTCTTCGATGGCTTGTTGCGATAAGATCGAAGCTTCTACCGGAAATAACTTGTTCTCGTACTCCATATTATCTCCACGTTTTTTGCATTGAAACTGATTCTATATTATGATATGCTAATCCGCATATACGCATATTTATAAATATGGAGTATAACATCGTTTATCCGAGATAACAAGAACCGGTACAGATTTGGAGGTAATGTTGTCAGATAAAAATTTTAAGAAATGGGGTAATTCTCCTTATCAGATTGTCGTTGTACACGGAGGACCGGGCGCACCCGGTTCAATGGCTCCTGTGGCAAGAGAACTGTCAAAATATACGGGTGTTCTTGAACCTTACCAGACCGGATACTCGATCCGGGAACAGATCGAAGAATTGGCACATGTCATACAAAATCAAGGGGAATGGCCTGTCACACTTATAGGCTGGTCATGGGGAGCTATACTGAGCTATATGGCTGCTTCCGAATACTTCACTGATTGAGAAGCTGATCTTGATAAGTGTTCCTCCTTTGTTATCTACCAGCCGTGAGAAACCTGAAGCGTGGTTTAATCGTTTTACCGATGATGAAAGGATTGAATTCAATGCCCTGGAGGAATTTATCTGGGATGGAAAGGAAGGTGACAAGAACAGCTCATTGAGCCGGTTGTTTCAGCTTTTTGCTAAAGCTGATTCATTCGATTACCTTCCCTCGGATGAACCGATGCCTGAAGCTCAACTCGATATTAATATTGCCATCGGTCTGGAAATGCTAAAACTCATCGCAGATAGAGGATTACCAGAAATAGGTCGTAATATACAATGCCCGGTCACAGTAATTCAGGGAACAGAAGATATCCGATGTCCTGTGGATGAAATGAGGGAACCATTTACTAAAGTTATAAAGGAATTCAAATTAATAACAATCGAAAAGTGCGGTCATTATCCCTGGTTTGAAAGGCAGGCACGAGATCGATTTTTTAGCATATTAAAAGATGAATTGAGGATTAATCATTATAGGTAATGAGGTTTCATCCATTATAATCAACATTAACACATACATGCAGTATAAACCTGGCTTGCGGTGTGATGCTTTTCTGTCATATAACAATATATCCTTGTTGGAAAGGCTGGCGATGCGATGAAAAGTGTTCTGATATATTACACCATGACGGGA
>CAYQBZ010000534.1:0-2304 GCA_964415855.1 uncultured Rikenellaceae bacterium | reverse complement strand
TTCAACAGCCCGGCCCTTATCGAGCAGGACCCTTGCCTTCCTGAGCTGAATTGAGACTGAATGCGGGTGCTGCTCCGTTGCAAGTGTTGCTGCTTCAAAAGCCCTGGATGCGTTATTATTGTCAATATAGTAATCTATAATTGTCTCAAATTCAATAACATCAAAAAAATAACTCTCATTATTCCTTCGCATCTTCTCGAACTTCTGAACTGCATCCTTAACTTCTTCCTCGAAGAAAAACCCGTACTTATCCTCTTCCATGGGTAAATTTTCTATGCGTACAAAAATAATATTATTTTTAAAAAGGAGCCTGGCATAACTACCCAATTATCAACAATTCTGCTTTTTTAGAAACACCAGGAGTACTCACAGATACCCATTCGGATGCTTTTTCCCGGTTTTTTTTTACAGGGACGCAACCTACTGAATCAAATAATCATCTATTGTTTGTAAAGTTGTAGATTTTTTAACCATACCCTATATACCCTAGAATTAACCTAAATTCTACCTTTGAAGAACCGGGCCCTAACCCGGTTCTTTGTTTTTGCCCTCCATTCCCCTGCTTTATATTACCCCCCATTCCCCCCTAAAAGGGAGGGGTAATACGTTAATAATCAATAAATAAAGTAAATAAAAACAAGAGAATTCTCTCCCCTTTAGGAGGGCCGAGCGTTAAGAAACGGCCCGGCGGGCTGTTTTAGCGAAGGAGCCAGTTTGTTGTGAAGGCCATGCCAGCAAAGTATACCTGACTCATGAAACTGATATAATATTAATATCTTTGTACCCGTTATCGTATTATTAAAAGTCACATCATGAAACGATCATTAATCGACAGCATAATATTTGTCACAGGATTAGTTTTTATCGCAACCTTATTCTCCCACTGTAAAAAAACAGAGAATCCGATAAAATTCCCACTGGGAGCTTTTCCTGATACCGTAATAAATCTTACCGGGCTGAATTCCGAGTTTGACGATTATAATATCGCATTATACGAGCTGTACGGCAATGCACCGATAGTCTTTTCAACTAACAGGGCAAGCTCAGGAGGCCAGTTTGACCTTGAACAGGGCCTTTTCTCCTTTGTATGGGACCAGACAACCGGTATTTTTGATTACAGTACTGAGATCATCAACGACCAGTTTCTTACAAACCTGATCTCCAGTGCAGAGACACCTCTTAATGATTTCGGGCCCTATCGTATGTTCAGCACCACTGACGGTTATGAGTATACTGTTCTTGCGTCTGGGACAGAAGCAGGTGACCTGGATCTTTTCTATCTTAAAAATCCGCCGGCATATAATAATATAATACCTTCCGTAGAAGGGCCGTTCCCTGTGAAACTCCTGAACTCCGATTCTGATGACGCTTATCTATCTTTTGATGCTAACATGGACACTGCATATTTCACATCAGACAGAGGCGGGGACTTTGATATATATCTTATGGCAAGGCCTTCTGATAAAGAGCTATATAAGTATTTTGATCAGGATTTTTCACCCTCGGTAACTGTTGATAACGTAAATAGTTCCAGCGATGACAAGTGTCCGCTCGTCTTCAGAACCGTTATGGTTTTTGCATCCGACCGTCCGGGTGGACTGGGAGGTTTCGACCTCTACTATTCACTTTTTGAAAATGGCAGCTGGAGTGTACCGGTTAATTTCGGACCAACGGTAAACACCTCCTTTGACGAATACAGACCGGTGCTAGGTCATCACCCCGATTTCTCGAATCTTTTCTTAATGTTTTCATCGAACCGGCCAGGGGGTAAGGGTGGATTTGATCTCTATTTTACAGGTGTTGAGTTCCCCGAGAAATAGGATGTCAAGTTTTCTGGATTTCTTTTAAGGAATTGCCCGGATATTGCAATTATACCCTTTTTGAATAAGAATATTGAGGTGCTCTGCACCTTATATTCATTATCCCATTATCTTCCCTAAAAATATTATGCGGCTATGCCGCTGCAAATATCATGCGACTATGCCTTGAAAAGATTGTACGGCAATGCTGTTAAAAAGAATGAGATATTTTGCTTTAAATTTCCACGGAAGATCAGGTGCAAAACATCGCATCATTTCCAGAGACAGGAAAAAGGAATTCTCGCAAGGTGCGGAGCACCATAACATTTGTAGAAACAGAAATAAAGGAGTTCTCACAAGGTGCAGCGCACCGTAATATTTGTAGGCACAAGTGTCCGGGAGTTTTCACAAGGTGCAGCGCACCGTAATATTTGTAGGCACAAGTGTCCGGGAGTTCTCACAAGGTGCAGCGCACCGTAATATTTGTAGGCACAAGTGTCCGGGA
>CAYQBZ010000533.1:0-2313 GCA_964415855.1 uncultured Rikenellaceae bacterium | reverse complement strand
TTCCCAGTTTTTTAACATTTCAGAATCATAATGCTCTATAGCCTTTCCGAGGACCGATCTGTTCAGCTTGTCGCACTTGGTAAATACTCTTGCGAAAGCGATATTGTTCGATCCCAGGAATTCCATAAATTCAAGATCGGACCTCTGTGGTTTGTGTCTTGAATCGAGCAGTACAAAAAGTGAGACCAGGTTTTCTCTATTCAGAATATAATCTTCAACAGCTTCGACCCACTTCTCCCTCATCTTAACCGGCACCTTTGCATAGCCGTAACCGGGAAGATCAACCAGGTACCATGCCTCATTGATCAGGAAGTGATTTATACTTCTTGTCTTTCCGGGTTTTACCGATGTCCTTGCAAGTTTTGACCACCCGGTAATCATATTAATGAGGGATGATTTTCCGACATTCGATCTTCCGATAAAGCCAAACTCCGGGAAGGAAGGTGCGGGGCACTTTTTTATATCAGGACTGCTTGTAATAAAGGAGGCTGACCTTATTATCATATTTCCGCTGTTAATCCAGGTCCTTATAGGGAAGATCTATCTTTCGGTAAACCAGATTATTATTCCCGAAATTTGTCAATATCTCTGCTATAACGCCTACATAATCCTTTGTTGGAGAACCAGTCTTCCTGAGGTTTAGTGTTCCCACCCCTTTAAGGACATCGATCTGTTTACAGTGTGCTGAGTCAAAACATCCGTTTGAGAGCTCTCCCCTGTAGTATCTTACCCGTGTCGATTTATCTGAAAGGGAAAGTGAGATGCTGTACACACCTCTTGCCTGGTAATTGTCGCGTATATCAACAACAAGTTCGGGATAACCCTTTACTGGCTTTCCATCGGGTGTGAACTCCTCAAGATATGTTGTCCTTAAACCTTTTTCAAAACCTATTTTAGCCTTTATCCTGCCGGTCCTGTAATACTGTTTCTGGATACCGTCAATAGTATCCTTTATATATGGTGTTGTGCGAAAAAGCTGTCCTTCCTGGTAGTACCATCTCGATGAGTCTTCCCTCAGCCCGTTCTCGTACCAGAATGTGGTGCGTAACCTGCCATCCTGGTAAAATGATTTCATGAGTCCCTGTCTTACTCCGTTCTTAAAGGTAACTTCCTTAACCAGGACCTGACCGTTCATGTATTGCTTTATACCTGTGTAACCGGTATCAGGCACAGTAACAGTATCCGCTTCTGAGAGGGCAGCTCTTTTTGACGATCCTCCTCCTGAGCAGGCAGACAGAAGGAGCAGTACCATAAGGATTACGGAGGGGCTTAAAATTCTTTCCATCATATTATTATATAAGATTGTGAAAATAACTTTCTTGCTGATTAATGAATATCTCAAGTATCCTGGCTTCTTCAGACGGCTCGAGAGTTACCTCCTTAATCATGGCAGGCAAAAGAACAGTTTCTCCTTTTGAGACGGATTCTGAGCACTCGTCCCAGCAGATAAGAAGGTCTCCCTCAATGCAAATGTACACAACAAATGAATCAATATCATAATATTCCCTGTTAATTGACCTGTCGAACCTTATAAGATTCGTATCAAAAAATTCGCAGCTTACAAGGTTTATTGTTTCGTTGGGTTCAGGAAGCTCTCTTATCTTGTTTTTCCCGGTGGCAGAAAAATCGATAGCATCAAGAGCCAGTTCAGTGTGCAGTTCGCGGGGCTCTTTTCCTTCATCTTTGCGGTTCCAGTCAAATATCCTGTATGTTATATCCGAGGTCTGCTGTATCTCCGCTAGTATTGTTCCTGCTCCTATTGCATGAATTCTTCCGGCAGGTGTGAAGAAAGCATCTCCCGGTTCAGCCCTTTCAATATTAAGCAGTTCAGTGATTGTGCCGTTTAAGAGGGCATCATTATACATCGCTTTTGTAACACCCTCCCTGAATCCTGTATATATTTTTGTGTTATCGTCACTTTCAAGAATGTACCACATCTCAGTCTTCCCATATGCCTTGTGCCTTTCCCTTGCCAAAGCATTCCCCGGATGTACCTGAACCGAGAGATCCTGGCGTGCCTCGATCAGCTTGATAAGTAAGCGTCGCGAATATGGCCGATCATGAGCGGCCAACAATGGCCGACATTCTCAGATCGTACGGTAAAGCTTACATCAAAAAATATGAACACGACATACTGCCCAGTCATAAAAAGACGATTTCCGACATTATTAAGTGCCGCACTGAAGCGTTAGGCGGGCACATTTACGAATGCCCCGACCATCACGAAGTCGAATACAAGTATCACTCCTGTTATAATCGCCACTGTCCCCAATGCCAGAATGATCAAGCCACAAAATGGCTCGCGAACGAACA
>CAYQBZ010000532.1:0-2320 GCA_964415855.1 uncultured Rikenellaceae bacterium | reverse complement strand
ATTTAAGTCAAAATCGTTGCTGATCTGCGACAGCCAGTTACTTAGCTGGTTGGAAAACATCTCTGTCGTGGTAACAGCCATGGCAGATGTACCGGTTGATGTTGTTGAGTTTTCATAGTAAAAGCTGTTCATTACCAGGAGATACAGGAACTGACGGCTTAATTCTTCATCCGTTGAGATGAAGTTCCGTACGCTTGTCCGGGTTTTCTCATCGGCCGTTGGTAAATATATGTTGAAGTTGACCATCGGATTAAACAGCTTACCGGTCAGGTTAAGCTGGCACTCGACAGGGGTCCGTTCCGTGTATCCTTCTCCCGGGAAGAGGGCTTCCAGTGATGCTTTTAGTTTGTAAACGGCTGTAATATCAATTTCTGCATTATCCACGTCTCCGTTGAACGAAATTTTCCCTCCGCTTTCCACACTGAATGACTTGTTCAGTACATTTCCGAGGGTAAAGAGATAATCTCCGTCTTCAATTATATAATCACCGGCAATTCTGAAATTGCCTTTCTGGTCAAGATTGATATTCAGATTTCCCGATCCGCGGCCTTTCATAATATCACCCACCTTTGGATCGAATATTAGTTGTACTTCAGCTTCCGGTGTCACTTCCAGGTCAAAGTTGATGTCCATACCTGTTTGTTTTGGAGGAGGAGGAGGAAGCATCAGGGTATATTTTCCTCCATCTTCTTTTATGCCGGATTTCGAATCAGAAAAGGAAATATATGAGTATTCGGAGACGGAAAGACCCGTATTCAATGGAATATAAAACCTGGTATTATTTCCGGTCTTTGCCGATATATCAAATGAAATTGAACCTGGTCCGCTTTTAATGGTGGTAACGCCTGATGCATATGCCGTTCCGTAGAACAGATTGTTGTCTTTTTGTTTTGTATTAAGTACCAGGCATTCATTCGGTTCTGCAATGTTAAGAATAAGGTCAGCATTGTAGTCTCTCAGGTTCTTGTGCTTTACATAACCTGAAAGGGTAGCATTGTTACCTTTTTCATCAATCAGCCTTACATTGTTGAATTTAATCCCTGTTTTATCGAACCTGATTGAATCATTCAGAGTAAACCATGTTTGCAGGTAGTCTATTTTCATCGAGGCATTTTCAGCCATCAGAGATCCCTGCAGGAACAGATTTCCGGGTCCTCCTGATAAATTTACCCTGCCTGACGCATTTCCGCTGATACCTGATGCAAACGATGAAAGTAAAGGATTGAGGGCATCTATCGGTAATCCTGACGCTACTGCTGTAAGGTCGGCTTTTTTCAGCTCAGGATCGTAAAACCCTGATATATCTATTGTTTTTTTCCCGTTGAGACTATTTCTGGCATTTATGTTAACAAGCTTGTTGTCAAGATCAAGTTCCGAGATTATTGACATATCGCCAAATTCACTTTCAAGCAGTGAAAATTTATTTACTAGGATATTGCTCTCCAGCAGAGGATTTTTGTAAACGTTGCTAATAAGTATCTTCCCGTTTATGCTACCTTTGAAATTCAAAGGTATCGTTGACGGATCACCTTCCCCCTTCTGATTTACAATAAAGTTAAGAGGAGAGATGTCAATTCCTTTAAAATCCAGATAAAGAGTATCTTCAGGATTTTCAGATACAGTGCCATTGACCATGTAGTAATTGCCGTTGTTGCTGATATTAAGCTGTTTAATATTAACAGATGTTGAATCAACAACGATAGCTGCCTTACTGACTGTCCAGCGGGTGTTCTGAGAATAGACCTCAGTGGAGTCAATATCCACCGTCAGAACAGCGTTTCCCTGCTCATTACTGTCGTTGGCAATTTTACCTCTCGCAACCAGGTTCCCCCGGTTCAGATTCTTATCTTTATTATCCCACCTGACAGTAAAAGTGAAGTTATCCGGACGCGTTGTTAAACCTACATTAAATCCTTTTTGCTCCGATTGACCCAGCAGTGTCAGGGATGAACTTGCAATTCCCAGTATTAAGGATGTATCTGAGACATTTGTGCTAAGTGAAAGATCCTTGAAAATATTATTTTTAATGTTCAGATATTTAGCAGATCCCTGCACCATTATTATAGAGTCCGGAAAGACCGAACCGTTAATCTGGCTATTGTCTGCCAGCAGGATGCCCGTCCTGAAGAATTCATTTATCTTATCAGTGTTTTTAAAATCTATACTGAAGGTGAAATTATTATTTTGGGGATCCACCTCTCCTGCCGGCATTGTAAACTGTGAAGGCATAAGTGTTGCAAGCTTTGAGTTAATCATATCTCCAAGTGTTCCGAAATTATAATGTCCCCTTATATCTGCATCAACATAATCTGTTCGCTGG
>CAYQBZ010000531.1:0-2321 GCA_964415855.1 uncultured Rikenellaceae bacterium | reverse complement strand
GTGGTTCCGAATTGTTGCGGGGAGCTATTGAGAAGGACAAGAGTATTGACATGGAGCTCTTCAGGGACCTTATTGAGACACTTGAACTTGGCTCCCTCTGTGCACTGGGCGGAGGCCTGCCTTTACCCGTGAAGAATGTATTGCATCATTTCCATGGTGAGTTGGACGAATATTTCAATATGAAGAAAAGGTAATAATGGAACAGACTGCCTTCATAGATAATATACCTTATAATATATATAAGGGTGAGACGATTCTCGAATTTGTGCGCAGGAATGTGGGGAAAGAGCTTATTCCGACATTGTGCCAGGCCGGGAATCTTGAAAACTACGGGTCATGCAGGTTATGTTCAGTTGAGGTGGCAACCGGGGAAAACAGTCCGGTAAAAATAGTGGCATCGTGTCATAGTCCTGTCCTTGAAGGTCAGTATATTTTTCCTTCCACCGAAAAAGTCATTAAACTCAGAAAGAATATAATCGAACTTGTTCTGTCTGAATATCCCGCCGGAAAGGTTCATCCTGAAGCAGGTAAGCTTCCAACTGAGTTCCAGGAAGTAATTTCTTCGATAGGTATCCCGGAAGTAAGATATCCTGGTAATGGAAGCAAAAGTATCAGCACTCCTGACAGGACCCATCCTTATATCTGGTCCGACATGGCTGAATGCATCAGTTGCTATAAGTGCGTCAGGGCCTGTGATGAGCTTCAGTCAGAGCATATACTGGGAATAGCGGGAAGGGGGGCCCGGAGCAGGATAATCACAGGCAATGACGAGAGTTTCAGGGAATCCGGCTGTGTCTCATGTGGCGCATGTGTGCAGGCCTGCCCGACTGGTGCAATAACCGACAGGTATGGCACCAAAACTGTAATAGCAGATAAAATCATCAGGACAACCTGTACGTATTGCGGTGTTGGATGCAACCTAGAAGTTAAAGTAAAGGATGGTTCAGTTAAAGGGATACAGGCTCCTGTGGATGCGGAAGTGAATCGTGGTCATACATGTCTCAAGGGCAGGTTCGCATTCGAGTTCTACAAGCATCCTGACAGGCTGACTGCTCCAATGGTAAGGAAAAAAGGTATCCTGGAAAAGGTTACATGGGATGAGGCATACAAATATACGGCTTCCAGGTTTGCAGAGATAAAGGAGAAATACGGACCCGATTCACTTGCCGGGATATCTTCGGCACGATGTACCAACGAAGAGAACTATCTTATGCAAAAATTCTTCAGGATAGTAATCGGGACCAATAATATCGACGGATGTGCAAGAGTCTGTCACGCTCCTACTGCCATGGGAATGCAATGGGCTTATGGTACGGGTGCAGCTACCAATTCAGTTGATGATCTTGAAAAAACGGGATGTATCCTTGTGATTGGGGCAAATCCCACGGCAGCGCATCCTGTTACCGGAGCGAGAATAAGATCGGCGGCTCAAAAGGGTACGCCTCTTATAGTGATGGACCCGCTCCGCATCGATCTTGCACGATTTGCCAAATATCACCTCCAGAACAGGCCCGGTACTAATGTAGCAGTACTGAATATGTTTGCCAGGTACATACTGGATGAGGGACTTGTAGATAATGATTTTATAAAGGCCAGGACAAAAGGATGGGACCTTTTTGAGAAGTATCTCAGAAATGTTGACATCGACAGGCTTGAGGATATTTGCGGTGTCGACAGGAAGCTGGTAAAAGCAGCAGCAGCAGAATATGCATCAGCAGATTCGGCAATGGAGTTTCATGGTCTGGGAGTGACTGAACACTGGCAGGGAACGAAGGCAATCACCCTGTTATCAAATATTGCAATGATGACCGGTAATATAGGGAAAGAGGGTAGCGGCATAAATCCTCTGAGGGGACAGAATAATGTGCAGGGTGCTGCAGATATGGGAGTACAGCCTCACCAGGGAGCCGGCTATCTAAATGTGGAAGATCCTTCCGTTATTGCCTTATATACAGCATTCTACGGAAAAGAGCATCCTTCGAAGGCTGGTTACAAAATACCGGAGATGTTTGCTGCTTCTCTTCGTGGTGATCTTAAAGCAATGTGGATTATGGGGGAAGATCTTCTTCAGACCGATCCGAATACATGCCATGTTAAAGACGCTCTGGGAGATCTTGATTTTCTGGTTGTCCAGGAGCTTTTTATGACCGACACTGCAAGGATAGCTGATGTTGTCTTTCCTGCTTCATCTTTTTTCGAGAAGGAGGGGACCTTTACAAACGGAGAGAGACGGATACAGAAAGTTCAGAAGGTTGTGGAACCACTTCCCGGCACAAAACCCGATGGTCAGATCGTTGTCGATATGATGAATATTATGGATT
>CAYQBZ010000530.1:927-2321 GCA_964415855.1 uncultured Rikenellaceae bacterium | reverse complement strand
ACAGGAAGGTGATTCAGCAGGTTTTCTGAGGTCCATGGAGAAACTGGCTTCCATAAATGTACACCTCGAATTATTTGATTCTGCAGCCCAGGATTACCAGAAACTATCAGCGCATTATCTTGCCAGAAATGATTATAAGAATGTTGCAAGGATAAAAAACCAGTCAGGGTTCCTTCTATTCAAAAAAAATGACCATATAGGTGCACTCTCTGAATTCCGGTCAGCATCCTATTATTCGAATGAAGCCGGAGAAGATGATTTTTTCATGACAGATATCCTGTCCAATATGGCAATCTGCTATCAGAATATCGGTCAAAAAACGGAAATGCTCAGTAGTTTTGAAGAGGCATTACAATATGCAAAGAAAGCCGGCAGGATTGACGAAGTAGCAAGGATTGACAGGATACTCGCACTGATATATTTTAACAATGGTGATAACTACCATGCTGAAATGTACTGCCTGGATTGTATGGAATCTGCGAGGAGCTCGAATAATTTAAATGTGCTTCAGCTCTGCTACAAGGACTACTCCGCTGTACTTGAGAAAGGTAATGATTTCATAAAGGCTCTTGAATATTATGAAAAGCATCTCAGCCTGAGAGACTCCCTGAACTTCATAACCATTGTCAGAGAAAAGGAAACTGCCGACCTGATTTCCGATTTTGAAGCTGCAGAACAGAGGATCAAGTTCGAACTGGCTGATGAAGAGATAAGAGGTCTTGAGATGAAGACGCTGATTGCAGAATCGGCCCGCAGGGAAAATGAGCTTAAGCTTCTTAAAAGCCAGAGCGAACTTGACAGGTCAGAAAAACAGCGTCTTGAACAATCACTGGCACTCGAGCAGGAAAAAATGCAGGCAATGGAAAATGAACAAAAGGTTTTGGCGCTCGAACAGCAACAGAGACTACAACAGCTGGAATTAAAGCAAAAAGAAGATGAAGCCATGGTACTTCAGAAAACAAAGGAATCTCTTGAAAAGGATAATATGCTGAAGGAGACCCAATTGCAAAATGAAAAATTTGCGAGGAAAATGGCTGTTTCCCTCGGAATACTTATGGTCCTTGTTGCAGTGGTAATACTTGTCAGCCTCATCTCAACGCGTAAGAAGAACATTAAGCTTGCTGAAAGTAAGAAACATATTGAAAAGATAAATGCTGATCTCGAAATCAAGAACAGTGAAGTGCTTAAACAAAATGAGCAAATATCGCATCAGAAAGATATAATAGAACAAAAGAACCAGTCCATAACCGACAGTATTCAGTATGCCAGGAGGATACAATTTGCAGTACTCCCACCTGTCGATTTTCTTACTGAATGGGGATTCGATAATTTTATCCTTTATAAACCGAAAGACATAGTCAATATCCTGGCCTCTCTTTTCGTAAGTTTATTAA
>CAYQBZ010000530.1:0-917 GCA_964415855.1 uncultured Rikenellaceae bacterium | reverse complement strand
GACTTCTACTGGGGGATGGAAAAAAATGATAAGATTATTGTTGCGGCCGGTGATTGTACAGGTCATGGTGTGCCGGGTGCATTTATGAGCATGCTGGGTCATGCTTTCCTCGATGAAATAGCAAATACTAAAAAGACAGAGGATGCAGCCTCGATACTTAATCAGCTCAGGGATGAGATCATTAATGCCCTGAAGCAGAAAGGGACCGTCGGTGAAACCCGCGACGGTATGGATATATCGCTTATTATTCTTGATCCCGCGGCAGGAAAAATAGATTTTGCAGGAGCCAATAATCCACTTTACCTGATAAGAGACGGACAGCTGAAAAAGATTACCGGCGACCGTATGCCAATCGGTATCCACTTTACCACTGTTACTCCTTTCTCAAATCAAACCATAGCAGTTACAAAAGGCGATCGCCTGTATCTTTTTTCAGATGGTTATGCGGACCAGTTCGGTGGTCCTAAAGGGAAAAAGTATATGTATAAACCGTTCCAGGACCTGCTGGTCCGTAATCATCAGAAACCAATGGAAATGCAGAAGGAGATACTCGAGGACACCTTCGAAAAATGGAAAGGCAAACGTGAACAGGTGGATGATGTATTGGTTATGGGTATGAGTATTTAGGATTGTGCGAGGTGCTTCGCTGGCGCGGATTTGTAATCCGTGCCATTTGCCTGGTTGTGATCCGTGCCAAGATGTTCTGGCCCCGATTGCAAATCGGCGCCAGCATCAGTTATGTGCCTGGTGCAGGGTGCCTGTTGACACATGTATTCAAAACCAGATGATTATCTTTAAAAGTTGAGCCAGATTATTACAACAGAAGATGGCTCCCATACTGTTTTTGTTCCGGAGCTGAATGAGCATTACCATTCGATACATGGTGCTGTTCAGGAATCCGATATTATTTTCATAAA
>CAYQBZ010000529.1:0-2339 GCA_964415855.1 uncultured Rikenellaceae bacterium | reverse complement strand
TGTCATTGAGAGTGCTCTTGGCGTTGAACGGTCTTTCGCGATCGCCTGCTCATCGGGAAATATTGTTGCCATGGCCATTGGACTGGAGGACTATACATCCGACCTCGGCGTTCAGAGGACTGAAGAAGGAAGGGAATCGCTGTATGCGAGGTCGAGACTTGTAGTCGCGGCCAGGGCAGCCGGTGTTCAGCCAATCGATTCGGTGTTTTCCGATGTTGCTGATATGGAAGCACTAAGAAGGAATGTAATGGCATCAAAAGCCCTGGGATTTGAAGGTATGGGATGTATACATCCAAGACAGATACCGGTGGTGCGGCAGGGATATGCCCCTGATATTGCTGAGATAGAATACTCAGAAAAGATTGTTAGTGCATATAATGGAGCATTGGAAGACGGGTCAGGTGTTGTTGCCCTGGGATCTAAGATGATAGATCCTCCTGTTGTTGCAAGGGCCCAAAGGACAATTGACCTGGCGATACGTCTTGGCCTTCTTACGAAGGACAAGGCACAGGAAAGCCGGGAAGAGGAACAACATGTATAAGAAAGTCAGGATGAATACTGAAACAACAAAAAACGCAGCAGGAAGGCTGGTTCCACTTGAAGTCAACGGGCAATCCGTTATCCCTTTTAAGGGAGTAGGTAAGCACAGGCCATCAGGGAGGAAATATGCGCCACCTGTTCCCGTTTGTTCCGATTACCCCGAAGATGGTAATAAGCTGGTAATGTCGCTTGAAGAGGCTCTTAATAAATGTGGTCTTCGGAACGGGATGACAATATCTACCCACCATCACCTTAGGGATGGCGACCTGGTGAGCAACAGTGTTTTTGAGCTGGCGTCCATGATGGGGGTGAAGGACCTGGTATGGTTCCCCTCAGCATCCTTTCCATGTAATGAACCGATAATCAGTTATCTTGATGATGGCACCATTAACAGGATTGAAGGGAGCATGAATGGTCCGCTGGGGCGGTATGTATCAGAAGGGAAGATGAAGGGTACTGCCGTATTGAGGTCCCATGGCGGTCGCGTACAGGCAATACAGGATGGTGAGGTGAAAATCGACATTGCAATTATTGCTGCGCCTACTGCCGATCCTTTTGGGAATGCTAAAGGGACAGGAGGTAGATCCGCATGCGGAGTTCTGGGGTATGCAAAAGCTGATTATCTGTATGCAGACAAAGTGATTGTTGTAACGGATAACCTCGTTGATTTCCCCTGTTACCCGATGGAAATTGAGGGTAACTATGTGGATTATGTCGTTGTGACAGATAAAATAGGGATCCCGGAAAAGATTGTCTCCGGGACGACCCAGGTGACAAATAGTCCTGACAGGTTGCTGATTGCTGAACTTACAGCATTATTTCTGGAAAAATCAGGGATTCTAAAAGACGGGGTGACTATGCAGGCCGGTGCCGGAGGCACATCACTGGCAATAGCTGTTTTTGTACACAGGATACTTGAAGGAAAGGGATGGAAGTCAAAATTCGGATTTGGCGGAAGTACCAGGTATATGGTGAAGATGCTGGATGAGGGCCGGATGGACTGTATCCTGGATGCCCAGGCATTTGACCTGGATGCGGTCAGGTCAGTTGAAAGCAATTACAATCATGTTCCCTATCCGGTCTTCAATGCCTATAACTATCATTCAAAGGGAAACCTGACAAGTATGATGGATATTATGATACTTGGTGCCACGGAGGTGGATATGAATTTCAACGGGAATGTAGTTACCCATTCGGATGGCTGTCTTCTTCATGGATTGGGAGGATGGCAGAACTGCCTTAATGCCAGGAACGTTATACTGCCATTACCTCTGTTTCGCGACAGGATACCGGTAATAGTGGATGAAGTTACAACTCTTTGCGGTCCGGGCGAACTGATCGATGTTATCATAACTGAGAGGGGAATAGCTATTAATCCGTTACGGCAGGATCTTATTGAAAGTGTAAAAGGGAGCGGCCTTCGTCTCAGATCTTTAAAAGAGCTTAAAGAGGAGGCAGACAGGATATGCGGTAAACCTCAGAAGCCTGAATTTGACGGGGATATAGTTGCCGTAATAAAATGGATCGATGGGACAGTTCTCGATGTTGTCAGAAAAATAAAATCCGGTTAAGAGAAATGGAATTGTATAAATGTGTCATATGTGGTTATATCTACGATCCCGCGGAGGGCGATGCTGAAGGTGGGATTGAACCGGGAACTCCCTTTACTGATCTTCCGGATGATTATATCTGCCCGGTATGCGGTGCGTCAAAAGATGAATTCCTGCTGTACGATTGAACACCCTGGCTGTTACTGATTATTAATTCTCCTATACAGGCATGTTCCTTACAACATCGAT
>CAYQBZ010000528.1:0-2342 GCA_964415855.1 uncultured Rikenellaceae bacterium | reverse complement strand
GCTCATTCAGCCAGATTAAGGGTACAGAGCTGGCAATGATAAGAGCCCAGCGCTCATCTGCCAGGTATTTCCAGCGACCGAATAGCCATATTTCTCTCGATTCATCAAGAACATCACTTTCAGGAAACGGAGGCAGAATCCAATTTGTAAAAGCGGGAAGCGGACATTGGCGGTATCTTGCTTCAGTGCTGTGGAAAACACCTGGACTGGAGATAAATGATATGGGTTACCAGAGACAGGCAGATGAGATATTCGGGGTGGTCTGGGTTGGCTACAGACTTTGGGAACCTAAACACTTTTACCGTAGTGTCAATCTGAATTATAACCAGTATTCAGCATGGGATTTCGCAGGAAACCATAAATTTGACGGAGGTAATATCAATGGTTATATTCATCTGAAGAATTACTGGGGAGTGAATTTCGGAACTGAACTTAACTTTAATGTTCTTTCCAACACATTGCTGAGAGGAGGACCTGTTATGAAAATGCCCGGGGCTGCTAACGAATGGTTCGGAGTATTCAGCGATGACAGGAAAAAGCTGGTATATGGATTCAATATCCAGCATTCCAATACTTTTATGGACGGATCACAATCAACCAGTTTCTCTCCTCAACTAACATATAAACCTGTTAATACGCTTATGGTTTCATTAAGGCCGTCATATTACACATCATTTGATGAATTACAGTACGTCAGTCAAACCAGTTTCAATGGACAGGACAGATATATTTTTGCAAGTATAGACCAGAAAACAATAAGCATGTCGCTTAGAGTTAATTTCAATCTTTCTCCGGATCTGACTCTTCAGTATTGGGGACAACCTTTCATTGCATCGGGTAAATATTACGATTTTAAATATATAACTGATCCTATGGCCTCAGAATATACAAACAGATTCATGGTATTGGACCCTGCAGATCAGATCACCCTGGTCGACAATTCCTATTACAATGTTGATGAGGACCGGGATGGTAATATTGATTATGATATCGGGAAAAATGATTTTAAGGTACAGGAGTTCCTTTCAAACCTGGTTGTAAGGTGGGAATATAATCCCGGATCATCAGTCTACCTGGTATGGAGTCAGACCAGAAGCGGGTACATCGAAAATGGTACAATGGATTTTTTCAACGACCTGGGAGACCTGTTCGACGGCAAAGAAAACAAGCCTCATAATGTATTTCTGATTAAATTCAGTTATCGTTTTGGATTAAAATAGCGGCATGCATAAATATTTCTGCCGGTGTGGTCTGAATAGGGTTTCTTCCATACCGGTCCGAGGGACATGAAAAACATGTCCCTTTGCGTTTTAAATGATTTTGCTTTTCTTTGACCCGCATATAAAACATCACATTTAATCTTAATATAAATGAAGATTTTCTCTGTGTTATCGGTCCTGGCTATTTCACTGAGCCTCTCTGCCCAGGATAAACCAGCCTATAAAATATTTACGGGAGAAGGCAAAAAAACCGATTATGATGATCTGCTGAAAGAGGTACTAAAATCTGATGTCGTGTTTTTTGGCGAATTACACGATAATCCTGTTGCCCACTGGCTGGAACTTGAACTATCTGCAGATGTGCTTGCAGTAAAAAAGACTGACCTGATCCTTGCAGCCGAGATGTTCGAGACTGATAACCAGCTGCTTATAGATGAGTATTTTGCTGATAATATAAAGGAATCATCATTCGAAAGCGAAGTGCGTCTTTGGAACAATTATCAAACCGACTATAAACCTCTCCTTTATCTTGCCAGACAGAACGGGCTTAAATTCGTTGCATCAAATATACCTCGCAGGTATGCTTCATCAGTTGCATCCGGCGGCTTTGAGGCGCTTCAGAAGTTATCGCCGGAAGCCCTGAAATATATCGCGCCTCTTCCTGTTGAATATGATCCTGAACTGCCATGCTATAAAGACATGTTATCAATGGAAGGAGGGCCCATGGGTCATGCATCCGGCAACCTGCCAAAAGCCCAGGCTATAAAAGACGCAACAATGGCCAGTTCGATAGTCAAATACTGGCAAAAGGGTAAATTGCTGATTCATTTTAACGGAAGTTACCATTCAGGAAGACATATGGGGATCATCTGGTACCTTAATAAGTATGATCCCACTATTAAGGTAGCTACCATCGCCACTGTCCTTCAGGACGATTTAACCAGGATGGATGAAGAAAATAAAGGGGAAGCCGATTTCATAATAGTTATCCCGTCCTCTATGACAAGAACCTATAAATAGGTGTAGAGGATTGACGGTAAAACGTCACAAAAGCGAATAATGCAATTCTCATTATACAGCAGATTGGCATTCTTTTTGTTCCTTATAATATAGTAGATGCCT
>CAYQBZ010000527.1:0-2343 GCA_964415855.1 uncultured Rikenellaceae bacterium | reverse complement strand
GTGTTCCCCCAGGTAGAAACCCTGGTCGGATGTATATATTACAATTGTATTCTTGTCAAGACCGTTTTCTTTAAGGAAATCCAGTACCTCACCCACACTCTTGTCAACAGCTGCTATACAGGCTAGGTAATCCTGCATATAGCGCTGATATTTGTAGCGTGTCAGATCATCTCCGGTAAGATTTGATTCATAGAACTGCTTTATTATCGGGTCATAAACATTATTCCAGGCAGCCATCTGTTCAGGGGTCATCCGGTTCAGTCCTGTATTATTCATTCTTGAATGATCCCTGTATAGCTTGTTATCCTGTTCAAGGCGCATTGTTTTTGAGATCGTCATATCCTGCGTCTTTTCTGCAGTACCCCTGTTGGCATAATCATCAAACAGTGTTGCAGGTTCAGGAAAGGTAACATCCTTATATAGTGATAACTCGTTCGGTCCGGGCTGCCACTCCCGGTGAGGGGCCTTATGATGCATCATAAGCATGAAGGGCTGTCCGGAGTTCTTTGCCTCATTTAACCATTTCAGACTTTTCGCTGTGATAATTTCAGTAACATAACCTGCTTCGGCATGCCTGCCATCTTTATTTATGAAATCAGGATTATAGTAATTCCCCTGCCCTGGCAGGATATCCCAGAAATTAAAGCCCGTGGGATCAGATCCGAGATGCCATTTCCCTATCATTGCAGTATTGTAACCGGCTGCCTGCAGAAGTTTCGGAAAGGTCTGCTGTGATCCGTCAAAAGCAGGTTGACGTTCATTCGCAAGAAATCCGTTTATGTGACTGTATTTACCAGTCAGTACCACAGCCCGGCATGGTCCAGATATGGAGTTGGTGACAAGACAGCGGTTGAACCTCATTCCGCTGGCTGCAATCCTGTCTATATTTGGTGTAGGAGCAAGGTCTTTGAGTGGTCCTCCATAAGCGCTTATCGCCTGCCAGGCATGGTCGTCGCTCATTATGTAGATAATATTCGGTCTGTCAACATTGGCTTTCCTGGCATTTGTACATGCTGCAGCTGCAGCAGATATTCCCAGGATAAGTGTAAGATTCAGATTTGATTTCATTGACTCTATGTTTAGTAGTTAATTTATTTCAGAGGTCCCAGTCAGGTTATTACTTTTTCATTGTCCGGGTGTACTATTTAAAAACATAATACACCTTTACCGTCTTCTACTGGATTATCTCCTCAGCTGATCCTGCTTTCCGCGTATTAACACCAGGCATATCATAATTCTCATCACCCAGGTCCTGCCTCATATCGTCGGCAAGCTTTTTAAGCTCCTCAACAACTTCCGGATATAGTACCTTAACATCATACCTTTCACCCGGATCCCGGCGCAGATCGTACAGGCAATAGTCGGTCTTGCCTGCTGAATACTCCCCGGGCCACCCGTCATTCCCTGGCAGCTTACCTTCATATGACCGGAATGTATGAGGGAGCACAAGTTTCCACTGGCCCTTTCTGACATTTTCCAGGCTGTTTCTACGGTAAAAATAATAAAAGACTTCACGCGGATTAGATTTAAAATCACCTTCCAGCAGTGAAAGAATATTGACTCCGTCTATTTTCCTGACAGGCAGGGGAGCCTCAGTGATATTGCAGAGGGTAGGAAGAATATCAATTGTGGACGCAATATTGTTACAAATTGTTCCTGCCGGGATTTTGACAGGCCATGACATAATACATGGCACCCTCTGTCCGCCTTCCCAGCTGCACCCTTTGCCTTCACGAAGTCCACCCGTCGATCCGGCATGATTACCGAAATTCAGCCATGGACCGTTATCCGTTGTAAAAATTACCAGTGTGTTTTCTTCCAGTCCGTTTTCCCTTAGGGCTTTCATCACTTCACCGACAGACCAGTCAACTTCCATAACAACATCACCAAAAAGTCCCTGCTTGCTCTTTCCCTTAAATTTATCAGACACTGCAAGGGGTACATGAACCATAGAGTGAGGCAGGTAAAGAAAAAATGGATTATCCTTGTTCCTGTTTATGAAGTCAACTGCATACTCCGTGTACAGCGTCGTTAGCTCAGCCTGATCGTCCAGTGTATTTAATTCCCGTATTTTATCATTACCCTTTATGAGGGGCAGAGGTGGATATCTTAGCTTACCCGGACTCTTGTCTTTCGTAGCAGGAAGGCCATCATAATCGAC
Organism: uncultured Rikenellaceae bacterium; assembly: GCA_964415855.1. GTDB lineage: Bacteria > Bacteroidota > Bacteroidia > Bacteroidales > VadinHA17 > LD21. The sequence continues at coordinate 182 of CAYQBZ010000527.1, read as the reverse complement.
AGGCCACATATCATTGGAATATGGAAGGCCAAAATATTCATCAAATCCATTTTGCAAAGGCAGGAACTGTTTAAGGTGTCCGAGATGCCATTTGCCTACAATAGCACTCCTGTATCCCTTTACAGCGAGCAGTTCAGGTATCAGTTCCTCTTCAGAATTTATACCTATTGTGGCATTGGGTC
>CAYQBZ010000526.1:0-2348 GCA_964415855.1 uncultured Rikenellaceae bacterium | reverse complement strand
AGTACTTTTACATAATCTCATGCTGTCAGGTACCCTGAAACCCCATTCACTGGCTTTTTGCATGTTATCGTAATGCTTATCGCACGGAGGTTCCTCGGCCAGCATGAAATAGATCAGGCAGTCCAGAGATCTTGCAGCAACGATCTTCGGATCAAGAAGTTTAATTGTTCCTGCAGCAGCATTACGCGGATTGGCAAAGGGTGTAATATCTGCTAAGGTCCTTTCATCGTTCAACCTGTTAAAGACAGCTCTAGGCATAAGGATCTCACCTCTCACAAGAAACTCCGGTGGTATTCCTGTTCCGCTTACCTTTAAAGGAAGACTTTGGATCGTTCTTACATTTACAGTTACATCGTCTCCCCTGGTGCCGTCGCCTCTTGTCAAAGCCCTGAAGAGAGAGCCGTTCCTGTAGGTTATGCTTACAGATGCGCCGTCGAATTTAAGCTCGCAAACATACTCAACCTTATCCTGGCCGTTTTTTCTTACCCTTTTATCAAATTCCCTTAATTCTTCTTCGTTGTAAGTATTTCCAAGGGATAGCATCGGGTATTTATGTTCATACTGCACAAATTCCCTGGTGATGTCGCTTCCGACTCTCCTTGTAGGGGAGTCTTCGCTCATAAATTCAGGAAATTTCTTTTCGAGGGTCTCCAGCTCATTCATTAACAGGTCGAACTCGAAATCAGTTATTGAAGGTTGATTGCGTACATAATATCTGTGATTATGCTCTGCAATTTCCAACCTTAGTTTTTCTATACGTTCCCTCGCTTCTGATTGCTTCATGTCCACACTCCTTCAACCGGTTTTCCACAATTAAAACAATTGCCGTCTTTCAGTTTGTTTGACACGATCCTGAATCCCTGTCGAACGACATTTACCGATTTGCAGGAAGAACAGACCGTATCGGATATTTCATTTCCCGGAGCATTCCCTGTATAAACATATTTAATACCTTCTTCAGCAGCTATGCCTGCGGCTTTATTCAGGACATCCACTGCCGTTGGCGGTAATTGTTCAAGCTTATGGACAGGGTAGAACCTGCTGAAATGTATTGGCGTATTCCCGAAGCCGTTGTCGCTTAACCACCTGCACATCATTCTTATATCATCAAGGTTATCCGTCCAGGTCGGTACAATCAGGTTGGTGATCTCAAGCCATACACCCATGTCTTTATATACCTTCAGGCTGTCAAGCACGGGCTGAAGCTTTCCTCCTGTAAGTTTGAGGTAAGTACTCTCGCTGAAAGCTTTCAGATCAATATTTGCTCCGTCGATTACGGTGCATAGCTTTTTCAGCGGTTCAGGATTAATATAGCCGTTTGACTTGACGATATTCTTAATCCCTGCTTTCCTTGCTAATATTGCTGTTTCATAGGCATATTCATAAAAGGTCACCGGCTCGGAATAGGTATATGCTATTGACCTGCAGTTGTTTTTAAGGGATTCCTCAACGACCCTTGCAGGCATCAATTCGAAATTCCGGGTTTTATCCGGACTTATCTGTGAAATTGTCCAGTTCTGGCAATTGAGGCACACAAGGTTACACCCGGCTGTTGCTATCGAGAAAGCTCTTGATCCCGGAAGAAAATGATACAGCGGTTTTTTCTCAACAGGATCGACGTTCACAGAGCAGGGATTTCCATATGCCAGGGTATATAACTGTGAGTTGTAGACTTTCCTGTTATTACACTGGCTTAATTCTCCCTCTTTAAGCACACATTCATTCGGGCAGATCCTGCACATTATCCCGCGGGCCGTCTCCTCCTGATACATCGCTATTCTCCTGTAAATGTCCTTCTGGTCCGGAGAGTATCCCCGTACAATGCTCTCACAGGGCAGACAAAACATTCCTGCCGAGAGAGCCAGAGATTTCTTCAGAAAATCACGCTTGCTCTTATCATATTTTAGGTGTTGCCTGTCTTTTTCCTTCATGTGAATTCTATTCTCAATATTGATTGAAAATCAAAATATCTTCAATATTTAAATGTATCATATCAGGTATTGCAGGTTATTATTCTGATCAGAAAAATTTAAACGGACCGACCCCCTTTCGATTCCCCCCAGGGGGGGAAAGGTAATATTCCTTCCCACCTGGGGGGAGGTCGGGATGGGGGGTGCCATAAAAATAAATTCCGCGATATAATTCAAAATACAACACATAATTTAATACATCAGTCTGGCATGAAAAATATTACCATAATTTGAAGATCATGATATAATTATCCATTAATAATTAAAGCTAATACTTGTTCCTCACTGTTCCAAATAATCCTGTAAAAATCAGCAATGACAGAAGAAAGACAGAAATTTTAATACCGAGTAAAGGTAGGGCATATCCAGAGATTAATA
>CAYQBZ010000525.1:0-2350 GCA_964415855.1 uncultured Rikenellaceae bacterium | reverse complement strand
CTTGATACCCTGAATAAATTTCGCCCATGCAAAAGGATTTAAAAGGTTATTAACCGGGTATTGGTTCTTGGTCGACATTGTATTGAAATTCTGTTCCATAGCATACCTGAAGCCTGCTTCCGGTGTGACCTTAATCCCGGTTTGATTTGCTACCGCAACATAAATTGAGGCTATATTATCATTCATGTTCTCAATAATCGGATCGACAGGCTTCTCCTTGGCCATATCCTTAATAAATTCGTTGTAGCTTTTCCAGGGCAGGATGGTTATCTCCTGAATTGGGATAGTATCGGTTTCAAGGACGATATCCACCAGGCAATTACGTGCTTCATATGTTTCCGGGATGACTGTATGGTACCTTTTGTATCCCAGAGCCCGGAAGAAAATTGTATCACCCGGGGTACTGGTTATTGAATATATTCCTGTTCTCTCACTCACAGTTCCCCTTTTTAATCTTCTCGAGATAACAGCTACTCCTTGTACAGGCTTTTCGTACTCATCTGTAATTATACCACTTACCTGAACAAATCTCTCAGGCTCACTTGTCTGGCTGAAAAGAGATAAAGGCGGTAAAATCAGTAGCAGGGCCGTATAAAGAATTTTATTCAATGGGGTCCTTTTGTTTTTATGAAAAGCAGTAATCTCCGTTTAGTGTCTGCAAATTAAGCATTATTGAATGTAACAGTAAAACATTTAACTAAATTATAACGTCATATTAGTATCGATATTCTAAATTCAGTTTATTACATGTAAAATATGAAACATAACTTTCATCATTTTTCTATGTGGGAAAAAATTCAAAATTTGTTACTTTGAAATTGATACAATTAATGAACTTCAACCGTTTACGTAAAACGTTCATTATGAAACAGATCATATTCTGGGTTAGGAATTTATAAGCCTTATATGAAAAAGATTTTGTTACTGGGAGACGAAGCCATAGCTCAGGCTGCAATTGATGCAGGGCTGAGTGGTATGTATGCTTACCCCGGGACTCCTTCCACTGAGATCATGGAATATATACAATCATCAGGTGAGGCTGTCCGTCGTAATATGCACCGGAGCTGGTCATCCAACGAAAAGACGGCCATGGAAACTGCTCTTGGAATGGCGTATGCCGGGAAACGTGCCATGGTTGGGATGAAGCATGTAGGACTGAATGTGGCTGCCGATGGATTCATTAATGCAGCTATCACAGGTATTAACGGAGGACTTATTGTAGTTAGTGCAGACGATCCTTCAATGCATTCTTCGCAGAATGAGCAGGACTCCCGTTTCTATGCCAAATTTGCCTCTGTTCCATGCTTTGAGCCATCCAGCCAGCAGGAAGCATATGATATGGTATTTGATGCTTTTGAAACTTCTGAGAAATACAATATCCCTGTCCTGATGAGAATAACAACGCGTCTCGCCCATTCAAGGACAAGTGTGATGACAAGGGATAATATTCCTGAAAAGAAATTATCACTTCCTGATGATCCCATGCGTTTTGTTCTGCTGCCCTCAGTTGCACGCGAAAGATACAAGATATTGCTCTCGTCGTATGAATCACTGCAGCTTGACATAAGAATTTCCAGGTATAATGTATTTTCTGATGGCAGCGACAGGGATTTCGGAATTATTGCCTGTGGCCTGGCATATAATTACCTGATGGAGAACAGAGAATCTTTTACCAGGGATTATCCGGTGCTTAAAATTACAGCCTATCCCTTCCCTAAGGACCTGATTACAGATATAACAGGCAGGTGCAGGGAACTTCTTATTCTTGAGGAAGGGGCACCATTTGTTGAAGAAGCGCTAAGAGGGATACTCGACAATGGTATTAAAATCTATGGAAGACTTGACGGGACAATTCCACGTACCGGTGAACTAAATCCGTCAATTGTGGCAAAAGCCCTTGGATTGCCGGTAAGAACGGAATCAGCTCTGCCTGAAGTTGTAAAGAACAGGCCACCTTCTTTCTGTAAGGGTTGCGGACATGCTGATATGTTCACTGCATTGATTGAAGCTTTGAAACCCTATGGTCCGGGTGGAGTGTTCTCCGATATAGGATGTTATACTCTTGCTGCACTTCCTCCCTATAATGCGGTTAACTCATGTGTCGACATGGGCGCTTCAGTTACAATGGCAATAGGTGCGGCAGATGCAGGGCTTTTCCCTTCAGTAGCTGTTATCGGCGACTCGACTTTTACCCATTCAGGCATGACCGGGCTCCTTGATGCAGTGGTGAAAAACTCGCCGGTGACCGTGATTATTGCAGATAATTATACCACTGGAATGACTGGTGGTCAGCAATCACAGGCAACAGGAAGACTTCAGGAAATATGTGAAGGGATAGGTGTCCTTCCTC
>CAYQBZ010000524.1:0-2354 GCA_964415855.1 uncultured Rikenellaceae bacterium | reverse complement strand
GACAACCGGTACATAAACTTTTCTGGTCATTGATTTATGCAGATCATCAAATTTGATCATTGCTCCCCCGAGGAGCAATTGCGGGACAAGGATAAGTGGTATCAGTATGTAGATACTGACAGCTGTTCTCATTCCTGCGGATATGTTTAATCCCAGTATATTACCAAAGCATGCAACCGAAAAAAGAACGAGCCATTGCTGAAAAAGCATGCCTCTTACTTCAAGAATAAGATTTGCAACCACTATAAACGACAATGACTGGATAGCAGATATTGTGAACAGAAAATTGATTTTTGAAATAAGGTAGCTCAGCCTGCTCAAATTCAGGAATTTCTCCCGCTCGAGTATCTTCCTGTCTCTGAAGATCTCTTCAGCGCTTACAGTCAGTCCGATGAAGAGAGCTACAATTATTGCCATAAAAAGGAAGACCGGATAATTCTTGTTTTCCGCGAACGTATAAACGCTACCAGGGCTGAACTTTGAGATGTACCCCAGTATAAATGCAAGGAGCGGTGCCTCAAGGAGATTAATTGCCATATACTGCTTATCGGCCAGTTTCCGTGTAATGTTCCTCCTGATGAAAGTCCTTACCTGGTCAGGCTTTCCCGGAACCCTGAAATTGCTTGGAGGAATCGCTGATTTTTCCGGCCTTCCAGCAAGGACTGGCATCATTTTTTTCCTGTACTTATCATACCACTCCACTGGACTTACCTGTCTTTCACTCCCCGGGTAGCCGGAATTATCGATTACCTTTACTTCGACAATATGAAGGATGCTGTCTGTCTCCACATTTCCACAATTGGGACATTCGCTTTCAGCTGCATTTGCCTGTGATGTTTCAGTTTTGAAATAAACCAGGGCCTCAACAGGATCGCCGTCGTAGATCATATAACCACCCTTGTCAAGCAGCCATAACCTGTCAAACATCTTTATAATATCCGATGACGGCTGATGTATTATTGCAAACACAAGCTTCCCGCTTAGTGCCTGGTTCCTAAGTAAGATCATCACCTTCTCCGAGTCAGACGATGATAAACCTGAGGTGGGCTCATCTATAAAAAGCACAACAGGCTCGCGCATAAGCTCAAGACCAATATTAAGTCTCTTTCTCTGGCCTCCGCTTATTTTTTTGTTCATCACATCCCCAACCTGCAGATCCTTAATATCCCACATATCGAGATCCTGCAGGACCTTCTCAACGGTATTCTGCAATTGCTCCTCCGAATAATCACCGAAACAGAGTCGTGCGTTGAAATAAAGATTCTGATAAACCGTCAGTTCTTCAATAAGCATGTCATCCTGAGGCACATACCCTATCAGACCGTTAAGCTCTTCAGCATCTGTGTTTATATCATAACCATTAATATAAAGATTCCCTGTGGTTGGACTGATCTTACCATGAAGGACGTTGAGCAAGGTTGTTTTACCGACACCGCTCCCTCCCATTATGCCTATCATGTTACCGGATTCAACAATGAAATTCATTTTCTGGAGACCGTTACGGGAATTCTTGAAAATGAATTCAATATCATGTCCCTCAAATTGAATCTTCTCCGGGAATTTTCTTGAAACGAACTTCTTATAGATCTTTGAGTAATAAATAGGATCGATACTCTGTCCTTTTATATTAACCCCTCTGTCGAGTATATAGGGTCTGCAGGCAATGATGTCTCTCCCCTTGAAATAGAGAACAAGCGGACCGTCATATGTAAAAAGAAGCGTTCCTGTGCTTTCAATGTGCAGCACAACAAGATAGCCTTTAAAGCCTTTGATCCTGATGTGCCTCCACTTATCATAGTTTTTGTACAGCTTCTCGCCGGAGTATTTCGGATTATCACTCTCAATTATAAGAACACAATCGGGCGAAACTTCATCGTACGACCTGCCGATCATAAAGGCAGAGGCATTGTCATATTCCTTATTTGAGATATTAAACGTCCTGGCAACTATATCTATTATTGTCTTCTCCTGTTCCGATATCATGCCATCCTCAAAAGCAAACTCGATCAGCTGAAGGAAGACTATCATTCTCTCTTCAAGGAAGAGCCCTTTCTTTATCTGCCTGCATATGTTAGTGATCTGGAATGATATAAGGGAATCCTCATCTGCAAGCTCATCTTTATTTACACTCTTAAGCTCATTGGAATAGAACTCAAGATTATTCTCAAAGAGCGAATAATACTCCTCTTCAAGTTCCCTGTTCAGATATCTTCTGAGGTAAGTGCGAAGGATCTTCTTCCCTCTAGAAGAAATACCTGTGGGATTTATTGTGGATACTATTGCAAAAATGTGAATTAAGGCCAGTAAAACAGATTCCCTCATAAATAATAAAGTAAAAAAATGGCCGCAAAGTC
>CAYQBZ010000523.1:0-2356 GCA_964415855.1 uncultured Rikenellaceae bacterium | reverse complement strand
CAATCCGCAATCCGCAATCCGCAATCCGCAATCCGCAATCCGCAATCATCTATCTTCCCTTTTCCTCCTCTTCTCATAGTGTTTTGTATCTCCCCATTCTCCGTATATGATCTTATGTCCGGCAAGAGCTACCCGTGTTTCAAGACAATTGCTGCAATCTTCTGCTGAATCGTTTGAACCTGGTTTATTGGCGTACAGCTTATAATCGTCACGGTATTTTCCGGGGGTGATATTCGGCATAATAATATTAGCTCCTATTTTTACGGCTTTTTCCCTTCCCATGGGATCTATTGCCTGCAGAGCAGTAGAGGCAACCATATTGATATCTTTCATCATTATTCTTAGCAGAGCTATCATTTTCAGTGAAAGGTCAAATCTTTCTTTAAGCGGCATTAATTCTCCTGCATATTTTATCAGCGGTGTGTCAGCATGTTCAATATATGGACCCATCCCGCACATATCAATATCGAAATCGCGCATAAAAATGAGATCACCTGCCAGATCTTCAAGGGTCTGGAAAGGAAGTCCTATCATTACACCTGTACCAGTCTGGTAACCAATATCCTGAAGGCTTTTAAGACAGTCGAGCCTTCGCGCGAAATCATGTTTTTCGTTATCAGGATGTATCATTCTGTAGTGTTCTGGATTTGTTGTTTCTACCCTTAACAGATAACGATGAGCTCCCGCATCGAACCATTTTTTATATACGTCAGGTTCCTGTTCGCCAACAGATAAAGTAATGCCCAATTCACCGTTGGACGACTCTTTTATCTTTTGTAACAGGTTTTCGATCCTGCTGGTCACCTGTTGATTCTCCAGTTCACCTGATTGCAGGGCAATAGAAGCATAACCACTTTTATATGCAAATTTTGCAGCATCAAGTATTTCATCATCAGATAAATTATATCGTTCAAGATTTTTATTGCCTTTCCTGATGCCACAATAGAGGCAATCCTTGCTGCAGATATTGGAGAATTCAATCAGTCCCCTTAACCATACCCTGTTACCTATATATTTTTTTTTGATTTCAGCAGATCTTTTGAATAACAAGAGCTTGTCTTTCCCTTCTGACTGAAGAAGCCTTACAAGATCATCTTTTGAAAATTTATCCTGTTGAAGCAGCTCTTTTGTTGAATAGGTCATGTTATTCTGAATCGGTTTGCAAAGATAGCAAAAGCGGTTAAGATCTTTCCAAGAGGAGAGGGGCTATTTGTTGATTACGAATGCTTAAAACTCCCCTTCTCCCCCCGGGAAAAAGGGCTGGGGGATGAGGTATATAATTACCGGGAGAAAGGAAACATGAGGATAAGGTAGATAACTAAAATTGAAAGTTATACATAAAATGGAATGTACAAGAGTGATATGGACATGTAAAAAAGATCCTGATTACTTTTCTCTTTTTTACAATTTATTTTTACTATATTGCTTTACTGTTAATTCTGGGAATGTTTTTATTAATTTGTTACATATCAGAGCTTTATCTGTATAATATTGCTCAGAACGTAGGATTTCTCAAGAGGTTTTCCGGATTATAAGATCACCTGGATTTCGGATTATTTAAGGAATAAATCAATCCTCATCCTGTTTTGAAAAATGATAAATGAAAAATTGATAAATCCCGGCAGCATAGTTGTTGTCGGGGGATCTGAAGACCTTTTTAAACCGGGCGGGAAGATCCTGAAAAATATTATTGACGGTAAATTTGCAGGTGACCTTTTTGTTGTCAATCCCCGGCAGGATATTGTCCAGGGAGTTAAATCATATCGTGACATCAGGGATATTCCTGACGTTGATCTGGCAATTCTTGCTATCCAGGCTGCGTACTGTTTTCAAACTGTTGAAATTCTGATTAATGAAAAGAATACCAGTGCCTTTATTATTATCTCAGCAGGTTTCAGCGAGGCGGGTGAGGAGGGCAAAAAGCTTGAGGAATCGATAGCTGAACTTGTAACAAAAGCCGGTGCCACACTGATAGGTCCGAACTGTATCGGTGTTATAACACAATCGTATAATGGTATTTTTACCACACCTGTTCCAAAGCTGAACAACAGGGGCTGTGATTTTGTCTCAGGTTCAGGTGCAACAGCGGTTTTTATCTTTGAATCGGCAATACCCAAAGGTGTCAATTTCGCCAGCGTCTATTCCGTAGGTAACAGTGCCCAGACAGGGGTTGAGGAGATCCTCGAATACTGGGATGATACCTTTGATCCTGAAAACAGTTCATTGATCAAGCTTATTTATGTTGAAAGCATTCAGAATCCTGATAAATTACTGCATCATGCTTCCTCCCTTATCAGAAAAGGATGCAGGATAGCGGCTATCAAGGCAGGCACAACAGAAGCAGGGATAAGAGCGG
>CAYQBZ010000522.1:0-2365 GCA_964415855.1 uncultured Rikenellaceae bacterium | reverse complement strand
GGATCAAACAGGAATAATCTTACCAGTCCAGGCTCCTATAATTTGCTTCCCTCTACTCCCTCGTTCGTTATCTTTACTGGCAAAATATTCCCATCATTGTCGAATTGCATAAGATCGATACATACAACCCTTGCATTCCTGTCTGTCTGATCTAAAGGTCGGCGATGATACACAATATACCAAAGGTCGGTTCCCTGTGGATGAATTACCGAATGATGTCCGGCACCGGTAGCTATTGCCGGGTCCTGCTGTAAAATTTTACCTGCTCTAATAAATGGTCCGAATGGTGAGTCAGCAATAGCATATGCAACACTGTAATCAGGACCTGTCCAACCACCTTCAGACCACATGAAATAATATTTCCCATTACGTATAAACATAAAGGGTCCCTCAACATATCCTTCAGGCGTTATCTCTTTAAACATTGTACCGTCAGACAATGGTTCAATTCCTGTAAAATCACTTTTAAGTAAGGCAATATTGCAGTGCCTCCAGCCTCCGTATATCATATATACCTGTCCGTCAGTATCTCTGAAAGCAAACTGGTCTATTGGCTGTGCACCGTTGTGGAATTTATCTATCAGTGGTTTCCCCAGGTAATCCTGGTATGGTCCGCCCGGATTATCAGATACAGCAACACCTATACCCCCGGTCTCATTATCTGACTGGATATCGTTGGCGCCGAAGAAGATAAAATACTTCCCCTCATTTTCAATTACCGACGGAGCCCACATTGCCTGCCATGCCCATTTAACAGCCGATGTGTCGATTATCCTTTCGTGCTTCTTCCATGTGATAAGATCATTAGAGGAGAAAGCATCCATAAATACCTGCTTATTGTAGGGTGCTGAATAAGTAGGGAAGATCCAGTATTCATTATTGAATATGGCTCCTTCAGGATCGGCATACCAGCCTTCTATAACAGGATTTCCGGCATATTGTCCGCCACAGCTACAGCCCAACAACATTGCTATTACCAGGATTATAAAATATTTCATTGGATTTTTTTTAAAGATTGAATAACTTTTTTCAGATTTCCCCAAGCCCTCCTGTGATCTGAGCTCTGCACCTTTTGTCTTTTTACTTTTATCTTTTTTTTCTTCCCTTGCGCCTTCGTCCCGAATACCCGGGATGAAAGCTGGCACCCTGCAACTTGTACCCTTTTACAGTCTCTACTGCTTTCCCCCGCTGCCCGTTGCCCGACACCCGATGCCTTTTCCCTGCCGGTATCAGCTAAATTTATTCCGCAGCAAAAGCGACTCTGTATGTTTTGACCACACCTTTGTAATCAAATTGCACTACGGCCGTTCTGGTGTTCGAGTCTGCCTGCGTAACAGCCACTTTTACAGCCGGATCGCTGGCAGAAGCCGATACGACAGGTATCGCAGTTATGCCGGAAGGAAGTTTACAGGCAGTCTCATAGAGATCAAGACTGACAATACCGTTGGCATTTGTAGACCTGACCGGCGTTGGCGGCAGTTCTATTGTCTCTCCGTTTACCCTTATGCTTACTGTGGGAGCAACCGGACGAACGATCTTCATCTTTTTCGTGCTGAATCCCAGTCCTGTTAAATCGAAAAGGCCACCCTGGTCAGAACCTTCGGCCACAAGGAAAATAGCATGCTTTTTGTCGAGACGGTCAACAAAGGCTGAAACGTCTACTGTGAATTTTGTTATTTCCTGCGCAGAATTTGCGGGCACATTTATTTCACCTATTTTTTTGCCTTTCCACGTCGAATTGTCCCACGGACCGTCCAGCCAGACGTTTATCTTAAATGAGTTTTTTGACTTTGGTGTAAGGAACAGGTTAAATGCTGTTTTATTCCCGGGCCTGGTCCCTTTGAAGGCTTTGAGACCTTTCCTGTCTTTGTCAAGCCCTCCAAAGCCAAAATACTTGTATCCTATTATGTGACCGTTCTCCACATTTGCAACGGGCATGTTATTATCCCATATATCCCACGAATCCTGCTGCGTGTTGGGATTGGACAGGTAGCACGCATAACCTGCGGAGTAATACTGATAGGGATCGAGGCCGTAGATATGGAAGCCTTCCGATGTTACTTCGGCTCCGGTATATTCCCTTCCCTGACTGTCTTTTGCAGTCCACGCATTATCTTCCGTATAGGGGTTATATCCTCTGATAGTAACTTTCCCTCCTTCAGCTACCGGTTTCTCATCCCATACAATCTTAACCGGGGCTACCATCGGCTGTCGGGCATTGCCGAATCCCCTGGGTGCTCTGTGATAAAACACATACCACTGGTCGTTGATCAGCTCGATGCTGCCATGCGTATTATGTCCAGAATAGCTCGTCTGCAGCGCAGTTCCGTCCTGGTTCGGCACCACCGCACGTGAATCGACAAGA
>CAYQBZ010000521.1:0-2370 GCA_964415855.1 uncultured Rikenellaceae bacterium | reverse complement strand
AATGAAGGCATTTAAAAAGACATTCAGGATAAATGCCGGTACATCAGATGTCTATGCTGCACTGACCAATCCATTCACCATTGAATTATGGTCCGGATATCCTGCCGTTATGTCGGAAGAACCAGGTAGTGAGTTTTCGTTGTGGGAAGGAGATATAACAGGCCGGAACATTGAATTTATTACAGACAGGAAAGTAGTACAGCAATGGTACTTCGGTGAACAAACTGAGGAATCAATAGTTACAATTACAATAATCCCACGGGGGGAGAATTCAGAGCTAACTGTAGAACAGGTAAATATTCCTGATGAGGATTTTAAGGATATTGCGGAAGGATGGAGAGAGTTTTATATAGGGGCTATAATAAATTTTTTCAATCCTAATTTTTAACCAGACCGTGTGTATCGGGAGCTACCGTCTTTATGAACAGGTTATTGATATCCTCAACACAGGCATATATCAATGATGCTATCCCTCTGTAACATAATGTTTTGGAATGTATCTGAATTTTCTCGTTCCATTCCGGAACCCATGACATAATATGTTGATTGATGAACCTTCGGATCTCATTTCTCATTTCCCCCTGGCAGGCTTCATCATCAAGTATGAGATAATTCTCGATCAGACGGGTCAGGAACAGGAGCTCTATTGAGAGGTGATCGTCCTTTATCCTATCCCTGAATTTTGATACCCATCCGTATGAGCTGTAAAAATCTGTTACGTTTGTATCATAATGTCCCTTTTCAGGAATTATCTTATTCTTGAATGAAGATTCAAATGGAGGGGCAAGAGGAATATATTCTCTTTTGAATAACCTCATATAATCTTCCTGCATAGACCTTCCGCATATGTTCTTATCTATGCACGACTCCCTCAGCTGTGATGCCGCCCTGATGAAATTCGGATTTGTGCTTGATACCGGAAGGTTTTTTAGAATACCCTGTGCCCAGAAGTCAGCAATACATTCTTCTGTAGGCTCATACATGATCATGGTCCCTGCAAAATAGAGAAGCATGTTGTACCCTCTAAGGATATTGAATCCCTTATTATTGGTCTCGGTTTCCATAAATCATATATTATAATATAACATAAGTAAAAAAAAAATTAAAAATTTGTAATTATTTAGAAATGATCAGGGTTTCGTTGAGTATAACCGAATTAGCACATGTTTTGTTCGAATTTATACAAAAAAAGTAGGGACGTTGTGTGCAACGTCCCTACCAGAGTTTATTAATCAACTTCTATTTACTGAAATCAGCAATTGTATCCGGGTAGACCTTATTATCAAGTTTTTTCTTTATTTCCCTGAAAGCCCTGACAGTGTATTCTACATCTTCAAGCGAATGAGCTGCAGTGGGAATAAGGCGCAGCATGACAACATCTTTCGGAACGACAGGGTAAACGACTACTGAACAGAAAACACCGTAGTTTTCGCGCAGATCATATATCAGCTGGGTAACCTCCCATACTCCCCCCTTCATAAATACCGGTGTTACAGGTGATTCGGTTTTTCCAAGGTCAAGACCGGCTTCTCTCAGTCCTTTTTGCAATGCATTGACTACTCTCCATAACTTTTCCTTTATTTCAGGATGGGCCTGTATTAACTCAAGTCTCTTTATGGCTCCTATCGTCATAGCCATGGGGAGCGATTTGGCATAGATCTGCGACCGGAGATTATAGCGCAGGTAGTTGACAACATCTTTTGTACTTGCAACAAATCCTCCGATACCGGCCATCGATTTGGCGAAAGTGGCAAAATATATATCAATATCATCCTGTACCCCGAAATGTTCACCTGTACCGCTGCCTTTTGCCCCCATTGTACCGAATCCATGAGCATCATCAACGAGGAACCGGAAATGATATTTCTTTTTCAGGGCGGCTATCTTATCAAGTTTGCCCAGATCACCTGCCATGCCGAATACCCCTTCTGTAATTACCAGGATTCCGCCTTTGGTCTCTTCAACCAGTTTGGTTGCTCTCTGCAACTGCTTTTCACAGCTTTCGATATCGTTGTGAGGAAAAACGAATCTCTTTCCCATATGCAGCCTTAATCCATCCATAATACAGGCATGCGATTCCGAGTCATATACAATTACATCATGACGGTCGACAAGAGCGTCTATGATAGAAACCATTCCCTGGTATCCGTAATTAAGAAGGTAAGAATCTTCTTTCCCGGTGAATTTCGCTGCCATAGCCTCAAATTTCTCATGCACCGAGGTATGGCCCGACATCATCCTGGCACCCATAGGATATGCAAGACCAAATTCTAAGGCTGCTTCCGCATCACATTTCCTTATCTCGGGATGGTTTGCAAGTCCCAGGTAATTGTTAAGACTCCAAGTGAGAACCTCTTTCCCCCTGAACTT
>CAYQBZ010000520.1:0-2375 GCA_964415855.1 uncultured Rikenellaceae bacterium | reverse complement strand
TCAGTTTCATTACGACTTTTTCTCCTTAGCCATATCTACTATCTGAAACTCTATGCTTTGACTTTCATCACCTTCATATGACTCACTTGAACTTAGAGACATAACTTCTGTTTTGATATTGAACTTTACAACATCACCTATATCATAATCTTTTAGGGTCAAATTTAGTTTATCCAGTTCTTGTTTTTCCAACCGAATTTTTAAACCGTAAGGATATTCAGCCCTAGAGCCTTCTTCAACAGTTGGTATAGACCTCAATTTCTGAACTGGAGGCCTCTTCATGTCGGTCATAATTTATCTCCTGTGACTCTTTTTTACTGATTTATTTCTGCCCAAAGTTGACATTGCAATCGCATAACAGCGATTCATATCATAGTCTGGGTTCTTTTTCTTTATAGCAATCGCCATTTTATGAAATGCCAAAGTATGAATACCTTTACCATCTGGTGCAGGAACATCAGACTTTCGATATGCTTCTCTTATTTGTTTACTCATTTGGTACTCCCGAGGCTTCAATAGGCGCCGGTGCCATTGCTCCAGGACCACCTTCTGGTGGTTGTGGTGGCTGTCCTTGACCTGGTTGCTGGGGCTGCATTGCTAACTGCCGAGCTGCCATCTCAGTCTGCATCTTCTGCACTTCCATTTCCATAGTGGCTTTATGTAGTTCCACATGCGCCATGAAAATAACCTGAGCTCTTGGGTCTACTCCAGCCCATTCATCACTCAGTATAAATTGAATGTGATGTTCAAGATGCATTGCGTGGTCATCAAACTTAAACAACGGATCGTTTATTGCGACCGGGGAATCAGGTGTAGTTGGTTGTCCTGCTTCAACATCTACCGTCATTATTTTTGTTACGTCCCCAGCTGCTATACGCTTCTCTTCTTTCTCTGCGCGCTTCAAATGCGCGTTCGGTTTGTCTATGGCTAAGTCAGAGAAACCAAGTTTAACCATAACCTTACGTTGACTTAGTGGGTCTAACTGTATCATACCTGTTTGTAGAAGTTGTACCAATGCGTTACCTTCGCTTGCTTTAGTTTTGAATATACCTGATGTAAGCTCCAATCTAATGTCTGTGTTGTTTCTAAGGTCTGAAGCTTTAAATGATTTTATAGCTATTTCTTCGTTAGGACCAGATACCTTTATAATCCTTTTCTCTGTGTAAAGTTTGTTTGCTAATATCAATCTCTTTCTATAAACTCTTGTCATGCCCCTGTGAAATCTTTGAATGTCAGGACCATGAGAGGCTTCTGCGGATTCCTGCAATATATCAACAAGATATCCAGAGGCGCCTGCTGTGGGTATTTGACCTTTTAGTACGTTCTTTGGATCACCGGAAGTGTCCTGCATAGTAATTGAATTAATGTTTCGTTCTTCCAATATCTGATTAGGTAGTTGTATACCGCTCTCAAACTTTGGTGACTGCCCACCGGTCAATCTTGAATCAAATCTTAATCCTATAAAGCTTTCACCAGATTCGGTTAGGCGTTCAAGTTTAGCTTCACCAGGTAGAGTTACTCTGGTTCTACCCAAACTACGTCTATTCATAACTAAGGCTTGATCTATCTGATTGATGGTATCTTGCGGTGAAATCAAATCATTCACAAAAGCATCAGACCAAAATCTACCAACAATCCTGTTATAATGAAAGTCAGTCAAACTATACATCCAATCATTTTTCTTTTTGTCTACCGGTATTGGAAGCTTCTCTGAATTTATAAGCATCTGGTTCCCCGACATTACTATATAACGACCTTCAGAATATAGTTTTGTAGGTTTGAATTCTAATTCTAAGAAATCCGCCATATCATCCATACTCTCATCAGCTGGCTGACTATAAATTCCTATAGATTTCCAAGGGCTTGCATTTCCAACGAACTTCATTAAGGTTTGTACATACTGTAGTTCATCTTTAGATATGCCTTCTTTTATTTTTACACCAAATGAATCTTCGATCCACTCTTTACTTTTAAATGTTCGTATGCCTACATATCGTTTCTTTCTAAGCGTATCGCCTTGAGGATCTATAATTATTGAATAAGGAGAGACAGACTCAGAAACAACTTCACCGGACTTGATTATCTCGCCATCAGCATCTATACCATATGCACCTCTGGACATATCTGGGAACACCCTCATAAACGATGTACCACACAGCAATAACCAATCGATTAATTTTTCTTTTTCATCTGAGAACTCTTCATCATTTCGGAGGTCCATATCACGAATTAATAATTCACCTATAAAAGCAGCATCGATGTCTTCTGGTTCTTCACTGTTCGGCCATATTCGTGGGACATAGTTCTTATTTAGTATCAGGGCTTTCTCTGATTTTACAGCATCGCGTATCTTATTTGCTACTGGGGTCGGAATC
>CAYQBZ010000519.1:0-2375 GCA_964415855.1 uncultured Rikenellaceae bacterium | reverse complement strand
AGAATAATCAGAAATGGGATCATCCACGGATGATATCATTCCATCCTCCAGTATCCGAAAAAAAATAGTTGCAGTTACAGGTTTTGAAACTGAAGCATATACGTCAGTTTTACCTCTTCTGTCTTTTCCGTATGTCCGAACCAACACCAATTCATGATTGCACAGAAGTCCAATGCTGATATACTGGTATTCATTTATATAATTAAACACAATCCGGTCAATGCTCTGCCCTTGTTCCTCGCTTAGATGATCTATAGCAGTAAAGGAATCCATTTCATCCCAGGATTCAAAATGCTTCCGGCAAGCAGATGAAGTCAATAAGTACAATAACAGGAATGTAATGATCCGATGAAAAAATGTAAATAGCATTATTCTGTTGAGGTTTTAACAAATATAACCGGTAGAAATCTCATTATCATTTTTTAATATAGACTAGCTTGTCAATTTAATGATGCATATACTGGAAATACGAATAATGGAAGACCTGCTACTTATTGCAAAAGCCAGACGGCTTGACCATATTTGGCCGGCGAGTAAGACAATTCATAAATAATTTAAAAACAAGCACTTAATATCGATCTGAGATGGTCAATTTTTCCCGGCAGACTGTGGCGAAGGGCACTGGCTTTTCCAATATAAAAATTTAAGAAAGAAAAACTCCCTGTTAAGCCAAAAAGCAATATCTTTCTAATGTATTTGAAATAACTTTCAACTAATAAGTGACATGCGCCTCTTTTTCATTTGGCTGGGCTCATTTTTTATTTTGAATTGCAGTTATTCCCAAATAGGTAATTCAGGTATTGCTTCAGACACCATTTCAAGGTCTCGCATCTTTAGGGATTCTCTTATTTCTGTTAATTATAGAATGGTCCCGGATATATCAAAATATGGAACCAGATACAAAATAGTTAATAGTGTAAATTCAGATTTAAACCCAGTAGAGGTAACATATGCACTCCAAAATTTTCTTATGAAAGAAAATTATGGAGATTCTTCACTTTTGAATGGATTTTATTATATTAAAGAAAACATGGCAGAAGGTAAATATTTATATTCAGAACTAGCCGCTTACAGTCCAATCTCAGAAAGGGATCTGTTTTACGGAGTGTGGAGGACTCAGTTAACAAAAAGTTCCTCAGATGAAGAAATAAGAAACTCAATAATTAACGGAACGAACACTCTGATTTATTTGGGCTATAGTGACATTAAAAATGATTTTTTCCCTTTTATCACTCATTTGATGGAAGAACAGCATATCTTCAATTATGATATTACAAGAACTTATGGAGTTGGAAAAGGCTCAAGCGGATCAAGGGGGATAGTATCATCTGTTGACATACTAAATGCTTTAGGATCACAGGATCCACAAAGAAAGATTGGTGTATGTCGTGATATTCATGAAACAGGCAGGCAATTACTGAAGCCTATGCTTGAGGTATATTTTGATCACTTTCATCCAGATTTGAAAATAGATTTCGATGATTATTTATTCCTGCAATCCTGGACAACTGACGCTTCTCATCATGTAACCCTTTCCTTAATTAATCCCCTAAACACCAAAGTAGTTTATGAACTTGACTGGGGGAGAGTAATTGAAAGAATGAATAACTATGGTTATAATAATGGCAGAATGTATGGCAATAACTTCAGAATCTGGCAATATAATAAGGTTACAGAAAGGAGTGAGCCAATAGATTTTAAACGGACTCAATTTGGTAAAATTCTGGATGAGGATGTTCTCACTCCTGAGGAGTATAAGCAGTTTAATGGCATATACGACGAAGAATACTATTCGAATATCAGGTATATGAAAGGTTTGGGGAAATTTGGGAATATGAATTTTACAATTGGAGCATACTACCCTGATCAGAGATATTTTCTTGCCACTTATAACTTGCGAACAAAAAAGAAAAGAATTATTCATTTCTTAAATCATTCTAATACAATCGCTTTACAGGCAGTAATTCATGAAGACACCAGAAGAAAAAATCTGTTGTATCCACAGAATGACTGGCAATTTACTACCAGTTTAATGGGAGTTCCCAGGATCATCTCAAAATTTGAAACTAAAAAATTTAGATTAACTGAGAATGTTACTTTGGATGCATATTTAGATCAGCAATTTGATGTGTTCTTAATCACAAATTCATTTATTATTAGCGATGGCACTGCAAATAGCAAGGTGAAATCTCATTCAGGAGATGGAAATCTTTCCTTTAGCAATGGAATAAATATAGAATATAATTCGGATAATAGATCTTTATATTCATCATTTACACTTCAAGGAAGAAGTTGTTTATTGCCAAAAGATATTAGATTATTCTCGCCTAATCCTGTTGTACTAATACAAAATCTCATGTTTATTACCCCAGCCA
>CAYQBZ010000518.1:0-2388 GCA_964415855.1 uncultured Rikenellaceae bacterium | reverse complement strand
ACGGACCCTTCAGGAGTCTCAATGTGAAGGGTATAAGTTCTTCCAGGGATACCTGTAAATTGTAAAGAATCCGATCTATAGTACCCGCCAGCCGATTCCGAGAACTGGTAAGTATTACCAAGATCATCTGAAACATAGACATTTGCTGAACTAACAGGCTCACTGGCATTCCCTGAATAAAATTGCATAGCATAACTTAGTTGAATATTATAGGAAGCATTTTCATTTGTTATCATACCAGCCACAACTAATATTGTATCATTTGCTATTATACCTGCATCATAAGGTTTGTAACATGAAACCAGTAAACAACAGAAGATTAATATTCCTGATACGATTTGTTTCATTGTTATTAAGTCTCCTTTTGATGAACCCGGATATAGATTAACAGATATTATAAAAAGTAAGATTAAAAACGATCTCATGTGATTATTAATATTTCACCCAGAAGGGCGGACGTATATCTACCACGCATCCATCAGGTTTATCTGGCAGAATATATGGCACCTTTGTTACTGCAAACTGGTCGTTAAAGGTCCTGAAACCAATTTTATAAGCTGTACGACTTACAGAGGATGCTTCAAAAAATCCAAAAACTTTTTCTGAGGGAACTGAAGTACAATGGATATTACCCCTTAACTGAACTGCTAAGGGATCGAATAGCTTACCTTCTGAACTCAGAAGGTCATCCATAGCCTTATAGTATAAATATGTTTCATTATTGAGTGAGTATTGATCTAAATAAAGAATGCGATATCTTACCGGATATACCTGGCGCATATAGGTTGGTATGGCTGTATAAGGCTGCTGAAAACTTAAGCTATACTCCCACATACTATTAAATAGATTATTATCAACAAAATATACAGGATGATTATTGACTGTGAGATAATCATTTGTATACTCCTTGTGGGATAGGTTTATGTCCGGAACGTAATTATCCGTATCCCAGCAGTATAACGGATGGTCAAAAAGGTTTCTATTTATAAAATAAATATATAGTCTGACCAGATTCGAAGTGAACCTAAAATGGGGAAGTGTATCTGAATCGCTACTGATGTTTAAGAGTATATTGGCTCCGCGAATAGTAGTATATACCTCGTTGAACTGGCTTATCGTCTGCTGGTAATCAGCTATGGCATAAACGGTGTCAGGCTGGTATTGCTGTCTCAGCAGCTGTGGATCCGACATATAACTGAAACCTTCTGGAGTCTCTACATAAAGGGTATAAGTTTTTCCCGGAACACCTCTGAATTTCTGGGGGTCAGATTTGAAATAACCGTTTTCTGATTTTCTGAAGTTGTAAGTATTTCCAAGATCATCTTTAACATATACATTTGCGGAAACTACGGGGCTTGTGGCATGCCCTGAATAAAACGGCATGGCATAGGTGAGTCGCACACTATATGAAGCCTTTTCATTTGTTATCATACCGTCCACAACCAAAATTTTTCCATTTGCATCAATGCTGGCATCATAGGGTTTGTAACATGAAACCAGCAGGCAGAAAAAGATTAATATTCCGGTTATGATCTTCTTCATTTCAAAATGAAAAATTATACGTCAGTGAAGGGAACGGTCTCCCGATAATATATAACATGTAGGTATCATAGAGCCTGAATTCATGACCAACCATATGTTCTTCCTTTTTATAGAACACCGAATAGGCATTCTTCCTGCCATACAGGTTGACAATTGAAAATGTCCAGCTGCCTTTCCATGATTTTTTGATCTTCAGCGATTCGTCGTATGTTATTGATACATCGAGCCTGTGGTAAGCCGGCAGCCTGTATTTATTTCTGTCGGAGTAATATAGAAGCGTGTAACCCTGGTAATCGAATTTGTACTCCGGCAGTGTGACCGGACGACCCGTGCTATAGGTAAATGTCCCGCCGAGGGTCCAGCGTCTTGTGATATGGTAATTCAGATTCATAACAAGGTTATTCGGCCTGTCATAGTTAGACGGAAACGCCCGGTTATCATTTATTTTTTCCTCCTCAAAGGCGCCGTTGGTTCTCTGCAGCGAACGCGAAAAGGTATAACTGGCCCAGCCCGTAAGTCTCCCTGATCTTTTATTTACATAGAGCTCAATACCATAATTGTTCCCCCTGACATTTAACAGGTCTGTTACCAGGTAAGGATTAAGCAGGATCCTTGCCCCGTTCTTGTAATCAATGCCATTGTTCATGTGCTTGTAATAGATCTCGGCGGAAGTTTCGATAGTATTATCTTTAAAATTATGAAAGTACCCTGCCGCGAAATGATCGCACGTGAGAGGCTTAAGATTCGGGGAACTCAGCTTCCAGATATCAGAAGGCGTCATCACAGCGGTGTTTGAGACCAGGTTAATATACTGATGTATACGGTTATAGCTGAATTTCACCGAGC
>CAYQBZ010000517.1:1839-2411 GCA_964415855.1 uncultured Rikenellaceae bacterium | reverse complement strand
TAAAAACATCATAATTATTTAAATTGCCGTTAATTGGCTATTAAGGGCAAATACATGGATTCCTCTGTGTAAGTTCCTGACTAAGCTTAACTGATATTATTATGATAAAGATAAGACATCAATTGCCGGTTTATTTCACAGGAATGGCTGCTTTACTATCAGCCTGCGGGATATCCTCAACTCATAAAAAACCTGATATAGTTATCTTGCTTGCGGATGACATGGGATGGGGTGATCTTAACCTGAATGCCAACAACAATATCGAAACCCCTGCCATCAACCGTTTGGCTGCTATGAGTATGAGTTTCAATAGATTCTATGTCTGTCCGCTGAGTGCTCCAACGCGATCTGAAATGCTTACCGGAAGGTATTTCCTCCGTACCGGTGTTTCGTCGGTTACTCAGGGGCATGAAAATATGAGGACAGATGAGGTTACTATTGCCGAAATACTTAAGGATAATGGATATGCCACAGGTTGTTTCGGGAAATGGCATAACGGAAGATATTATCCTCAGCACCCAAACCGGCAGGGATTTGATGAATATGTAGGGTTTCCGGTGGGTCACCTGGGG
>CAYQBZ010000517.1:0-1829 GCA_964415855.1 uncultured Rikenellaceae bacterium | reverse complement strand
CAATGATGATGAAGTGCAATCGAATGGTTATTCAACGGATTATTTCACTGACCAGGCTATTGATTTTATTGACAGAAACAAGGATAATCCCTTTCTGTGCTATGTTCCTTATAATGTGCCACATTCTCCATTCCAGGTACCGGAATGGTACTTCAACAAATACATTTCAAAGGATTTGGATTCCACTTTATCATGTGTTTATGGAATGGTTGAGAATATGGATGATAATATCAACAGGATTCTTAAAAAACTTGAGGAGCTGGATATAAGGGATAATACAATTGTTGTCTTTTTTTCCGATAACGGGCCTAATACTGTAAGGTTCAATGGTGGTATGAAAGGAATAAAAGGTTCGGTTGATGAAGGGGGTGTCAGATTGCCGTTTTATATTTCCTGGCCAGGGAAAATAAAACCAGGCACCACTGACCAGCTTGCCCAGGATATTGATATTCTGCCAACTCTCCTGGGTCTGTGTAACATAAAATACGATCCGGTGAATCCTATTGACGGGATTGACCTTACCGGAATAATTACCGGGAATGAAAAATCTTTCGACAGGTACATTTTCTCGAGGCAGGCAAACGCGAGCCTTGAAATATGTAACGGTTCTGTCAGAAATGACAGGTACAGGCTTGTCAGGACAAGAAGAGATACCCTGTTATATGATATGCTGAACGACCCTTCCCAGGAAATTGACATCCATGCTGACGAGAGGGATATTTCCGGAGATCTATTGTCAGTATTAACCCGGTGGGAAAATGATCTCGTTTCCAATTATGAACCTGTTACGACTATTGAAGCCGGTTTCCCGGGGGAGAAGAAATTTACTCTTCCTGTTCAGGATGCTGCATTGTCTGGAAAAATCAGATACTCAAGCATTCATCCCAACCAGTCGCATACAGAAAACTGGGTGGAGGACGGTGATTCGATCTTCTGGACTCTTAATATTAATGAATGGGGCAGCTATAAGGTTGAAATGCAGTATGGATGCACAGCAGGTGATACGGGTAGTAAGATGACTTTGCATACGAAGTCGGATTCAGTTCATTTTATAATAGATGAGCCATTTGAATCGGAGATACTTCCTGAACGCGATTATGTGAAAAGAAGCGAATCAGTTGAACGTACATGGTCATGGATGGATATTGGTAATGTCACCCTGCACCCGGGACCTGAGGTGATTGTATTAAGACTTGATTCCAGAAAGAGGGATGAAGCAGGACTGATAAAGGCAATCAGGCTGATAAAACAATAATATTACGCTCCTACGGAGCATTTTCTTATTCGCACTCCCAGATTGATTATGTGATCCGATACATTAATTCCCGCGAGGAGCATCACAAAAAAGCGTCTTTCAATGAAGAATATTTGAATGTAAAGTATAAATATGGTATTGAGTATGAACATGAATATTTATTCGACTGGATCTGATGTTTACATTGGAAATATCTGTGAAGAGTATCTTATTATAACAACCTTCAAAAGTCAGAATTAAATACCTTTGGATATGGTGATTTCACGACTGAAACTGGTATTGATATTTGCATTTTTTCTGATCTGCTATTCGGCGGATCCACAGGCTGGTAATGTACTTTCTGTTGAAAGCACCCATTTCCTGTTAAACGGGAAACCATTCGAATTTACAGGAGTCAGTTTTTTTAATGCGATCTATAATCCTGAATTTAATAAAAGCAGCGATATACGACGCCAGTGGATAAAAAAATTCAATGAAGCAGGTATCAACGTTTTTCGCATCTGGTGCCAGTGGGATAACTCAAGGGGATTTGCTGACAGCGGACAGGATATGACAATGTATAAGCCGGACGGAT
>CAYQBZ010000516.1:2035-2418 GCA_964415855.1 uncultured Rikenellaceae bacterium | reverse complement strand
GGATGCCGATGGTAATCCAAGTGCCACACCTGTTGAGAATTCTACCTATATTGATGCTGAAAGTTATGGAGGGGAATACTACGGAAGAATCGGTTTGAGTACATTTGATGCAAGCTTTATCAAACTGCGTGAGGTCAATATTGGCTACAGGTTTGACCAGGCTTTCCTCCAGAGATTAAGGATTGCAAGCGTAGATGTGTCTCTTGTAGGCAGGAACCTTGCCCTCCTGTATTCAAATGTTCCGCACATTGATCCGGAGATCGGCTTCAGTGCCGGCAGGATCCAGGGTATGGAAAGTACTCAGCTTCCTTCACTCAGGAGTATGGGATTCAACCTGCGGTTTACATTCTAATCCTTAGTATAAATTAAAAAAAATATATAAT
>CAYQBZ010000516.1:1173-2025 GCA_964415855.1 uncultured Rikenellaceae bacterium | reverse complement strand
TTTCAGGTGAACATGCTCATTAACTTCTATATCGAAAAAACCATTATCATGTGTTCCAGAAACCCTTTGCCAAAAGGTAGTGTCGTCTTTACGCCATGTAGCAGTTGCACCGCCATCTGTGAAAATATATAATATGAAATCAAAGTTTAAATTAAGACAAATCATTATCCCGATACTAGCGATAATATTTGTTTTAGGAGCCTGTACAAAGGATTATGAGAAGGTCAATACAGATCCCAATAATCCTACAGATGTTCCGGCCATCAATATTTTTTCCTATGCCATTGTGGATGGTATAGATGATTGGCTGGGTGGTGGTTGGATCAATCATACATACCTGGCATGCTGGGCACAGCAATGGTGCAAGGTTCAGTATATTGATGAAGACCATTATTACGTCCGTGTTGCTAATATGAATGGTTTCTTCGAGGATCCCTATATGACAGAATTGATGGATCTCCAGGTCATTATCGATAAAACTGCAACAGGGGGAGACGAAGAAAATCCTGCAATGAATGCCGCCGCAAGGATATTCAAGGTGTGGGTTTTCCACCAGATGACTGATGTATGGGGTGATATCCCTTACTCTGAAGCACTTAAGGGTAATATAGCCGGTACCAGTGTATTTCCGAAATATGATTCACAGGAGGATATCTATATGGATATGCTGAATGAACTGGAAGAAGCTAATACAACCCTGAGTACACCATACATTAATTTTGGTGGGGGTGACCTGCTTTTTGATGGTGAACCTGATGCCTGGAGAAAATTTGGAAACTCACTCCAACTGCGTCTTCTGAACCGTTGTAACGGAGCTTATAGCGGAGCAGATACCAAGATTGGCCAGATACT
>CAYQBZ010000516.1:0-1163 GCA_964415855.1 uncultured Rikenellaceae bacterium | reverse complement strand
ACGCCGGGTACTTATCCTATTATGGAAAGCAATGCGGATAATGCACAGCTGGAATATCCGGGAGTACTTCCTTACAGGAATGGTACATACAATACCTTGTATACACGTACCGACCAAGCTATCAGCCAGACCATGGTAAACTGGCTGAAAGACAGGGGTGATCCAAGACTGGCAATCTATGCACAACCTATCGTTTCTGACTCAGCATTCGGAGAGCCTGCACCTGCTCCAATGTATATTGGTCAGCAGAATGGTGCTAAGAATCAGCCCATTCTCTCTAAAAGATCATACCTTGGTACAGCCATTGCTTATGACCCGTCTGCACCTCTGTTTGCTTTGACATACGATGAAGTTGAATTTATCAAGGCTGAATACTATCTCAGAACTGGTAGCGATGCATCAGCAAAAGCGGCTTATGAAGCTGCAATTACCGCCAGCTTTGACAGATGGGGTGCTGCAGATGCAGCAACCTATTTGACTGATCCATTGGTTGCCTGGGATGGAGGAGAAGCAAAAGCCAAGCTCATTGGTGAACAAAAGTGGGCTGCCATTTTTGGCGAGGGTGTTGAAGCTTATGCGGAAGTAAGAAGGACAGGCTATCCGGAAAGGATCTTCCAATATGAATTGGAAAATACCGATTATCCGGGATTAGGTATGCCGGTTCGTCTGCCTTATCCACCAAACGAGGAAAGTTATAATCCCGAAAATCTCAAGGCTGCAAAAGCTGCACAGAATATTCCTGCTGGAAACTTAGGCATGTACGGTGCCCAGGTTTGGTGGCATACTAAAACCAATCCTGTTCCTACAGCTAAAGACCCACAGACGGCTGCTGATATTTATTAGTAAGACGTAAGCAAATACTTAAAGAGGGAAGCCCAAACGCTTCCCTCTTTTTTTTGTATTCTTTGTTGTTTTATTCTTATTTTTGATTATCAGGAAACATTATAAATTACAACCTTAATTAGTTCCCAATATGAAAAGAATATTCTTTCTAGTGATCATGTTTGTGTTTGCAGGATCTCAGATCTTGTTTGCGCAAAGGGTTATCACAGGTAACATTACATCGGAAGAAGATGGTCTGGGGTTACCGGGAGCCGCTATTATTGTGAAAGGCACAACCATAGGCTCCATTACCGACCTGGATGGTAATTATACCGTTACCG
>CAYQBZ010000515.1:0-2423 GCA_964415855.1 uncultured Rikenellaceae bacterium | reverse complement strand
CAACAGAAGACCTTGAGCCTTTAACCCATTTAATGGGTATGAGGATCAACTATGAGACGCGTGAAATGGTTGCCGGAATGAAACTTAATTACAGTGAGAGAGCCGTATTATTCGACTATTACAGCATCTGCCTTACAAATCCCGACATAGTAAGGTACAAGGTAATGCTTGAAGGCGCTGACGCAGACTGGCAACCTGTAACGGACCAGACCCGCGCGATATATTCCACTCTGCCTCCCGGGAAATATACATTTAAGGTAATTGCAAATAACAGCCAGGGGATATGGAACAGTACACCCGTATCTTTCCATTTCATCATCAAGCCACCTTTTTATCTCTCGTGGTGGTTTATACTTATTTCGGTATTCATCATACTGGTTATTATAGTAATGTATATCAAGATAAGGGAACGAAACCTGATAAGAGAAAAGATAATTCTTGAGCGAAAGGTAAAAGAGAGGACCGCAGAGGTTGTTCAGAAAAGTATGGAGATTGAGGAGAAGAACAGGGATATTACAGCAAGTATCAGGTATGCTGAAAGGATACAGAGAGCGATGCTTCCAAAGGAGGATACCTTTGAAGAGACTTTCGTTTTGTTCATGCCAAAGGATATTGTCAGTGGAGATTTCTACTGGATGCACGACAGCGGAGATACACAGTTCATTGCTGTAGTAGATTGTACGGGGCATGGTGTTCCAGGTGCTTTTATGTCGATTATCGGCCATAACTCTCTAAGCAAGGTAGTAAGGGAATACGGGCTCACACGTCCATCGGCAATTGTCGATCAGCTGAATACTGAGGTTATGAAGGCATTGCTTCAGCGGCATGAAAAGGCAATAAATGATGGTATGGATCTTGCCCTGGTAGCCTTTAACAGGAAGAAATTTACACTTGAATTTGCCGGGGCATATAATCCCTTATATGTCGTAAGGAAAGGAGAGATCTCAGTTTACAAAGGTGACAGGTTCCCGATAGGTATGACAACCATGGATGAGAAAAAAAGCTTTACCAACCAGGTGGTGGATATACAGCCGGGCGATATGTTATATATGTGTTCCGATGGTTATGCCGATCAGTTCGGATCAGAAGACGTGAAGAAATTCAAATCTGTAAATGTTAAGAAGATACTGACGGAGATATGGCATCTTCCTGTTAATGACCAGAAGGAGAGGCTTGAGAAAGCAATACTGGAATGGAAAGGCGACCTTGACCAGGTTGATGATATTCTCTTTATTGGCACTAAAATACCTGTAATCTAAATCTTTGCAATACTTCTGGGATCGTGGATCCACTTTTCATTTTTTTCAAGACGGGCCATCACATCCTCAGGAGTACTGGCAATTTCCCACATTCCTTTGTGTTCATATCGAAGAAAATTGCCTGATATCATATGTTCAAGGAAATCAATGAATGATCTGTAATACTCCAGGGTGTTAAGGATGATTATTGGCCCCTTAAAAAGCCCCAGCTGTTTAAGGGTAATAGCCTCTGTAAGTTCCTCAAGTGTTCCGATGCCCCCAGGTAAGGCAACCACTGCATCAGCCATGGAGAACATCAGTTTCTTCCTTTCTCCCATATCCGGTGTTACTATCATCTCATTAACAGCAAGATGATCCCATCCTTCGTCTTTCATAAAAGAAGGAATGACACCCGTTATAATCCCGCCAGTTGCAATTACTGAATCTGCCAGCTTGCCCATAAGTCCTATGCCTCCCCCTCCAAACACTACGTCCATTTCAGCCCTGGCAAGCAGGATTCCCAGGTTAGAAGCAGCAACTGCATACTCACTGTTTATACGGCTGCTGGAGGAAGCAAAGATACATACTGTCATAAGGAGTTTTAAAAAGAATGCACAAAGGTTGTGAGGCCCGGAATTGGTGATCCGGATTATTATAAAATGGCATTAAGTTTGGCAACAAAGTTTGCTTTAGGAACAGCACCAACCTGTTTGTCGGCTATTTTCCCGTCTTTAAAGAACAGGATGGTAGGAATGTTCCTGATGCCGTATTTGGCAGCAACGCCCGGGCTGTTATCCACATCGCACTTCGTTACTAGTGCTTTTCCTGAATACTCAACCGAAAGCTCTTCAATAATAGGAGCAACCATCCTGCACGGGCCACACCATTCTGCCCAGAAATCAACAATAACAGGTTTGTCGGATTTGACGACTACATCATCGAAGTTACTGTCATTTACCTCTAATGCCATAACAATTATTATTTTTAAATTAATGTAATTATCAAACGCAAAGATAACTAATTAACTTTATAATCTATGCCCGGGTGATCGTCGAGATATGATATTAGTTCGTTATTAAGCCTTACACGTAATGTTCTTGAAAACATCGGGAGAGAGATCCTGTCATCAGTATCCATGAACAGGAATTTAAGTTCGGTCTCACCCTTGTTTTCATTAATCAGCTC
>CAYQBZ010000514.1:0-2442 GCA_964415855.1 uncultured Rikenellaceae bacterium | reverse complement strand
TCTCACCGGCAGCAACACTAGCCGGAATAGACAGATCGCTGTACTTAAATGTTGTATAGCTCAGACCGTAGCCAAAAGGGTATAAAGGCTCCTTCCTGAAAAACCTGTAAGTCTTACCAGACATGTCATAGTTCTCAAATGCAGGTATCTGATCAATTGATTTATAGTAGGTTACAGGAAGTCTCCCAGCCGGGCTGTAATCACCAAAGAGCACATCGGCAACAGCATTACCAGCCTCTTGCCCGCCATACCCTGCCAGCAGGATAGCAGCTGCTTTCTCCTGTGCCTTATTTACCGAAAGGGCTCCTCCGCTGGTGAGGACCACTATCACAGGCTTCCCGGTTGCCGTAACTGCATCGAGCAGCCTTTCCTGTGCTGCAGGTAAATTCAGGTTGGTCCTGTCACCTCCGCTGAAACCTTCAATCTTGATCGGCATTTCCTCTCCTTCGAGACGCTGGGATAGCCCGAGTACAAGAACAACTGCATCAGACTCATTTGCAGCTTTAACTGCCCTGGCTGTCATATCCGGGCGCGGTGGAGCCCATAGAAGTTTTATATCGGCATCTCCGGCATAATTCCTGTAAAGCACCTCTATCTTATATTTCTTTCCGGCCTCCAGTTCCGCTGGTACCTCAATGTGAAATGCATGATGTTCATTCATGGAAGAGATGATCCTCTTGCCGTCAAGCCAGACCTCATAACCCGACGAGCCCCAGCTGCCAATAGCATAGGTCCCACTCACAGGAGGTACGAGATAGGTTGTCCACCTTACACCGAAATTATCATCAGGCAGGTCGTAACGCGGAGAGAGATGCTCCCAGTAGAAATCTATTTTATCATCAATTCTTGTAAAGGCCGGATCACCTTTCATCTCCCTGTTATTATAATATTCCCCCAGAGCCCCCTGCAGCCCGTCAGGTGTCATCAGGTACCGAGAGGGAATTGGCGTCAGGTTATGAATTCCTTCTGCCAGGTCGCTCCCTTCCTCGTATATTACACTTGTGGCGGGGGTGACTTTCTCAGTTATACCTCTTAATATTGTAACAGGATCTTTTGGTATCCCATTATAGTTTCCGATAAGTGATTCGAAATTATCTGCATTAGGACCTATTACCGCTATTGTCTTAATCTCTTTCGAAAGAGGAAGGATGTTATTTTCGTTTTTCAGAAGGACCATCGACTTACGGGCCGCCTGCCTGGCAAGGGTATTATTATAATCGGAACAGTTCACGAAGAAAGGTATCTGTGCATAGGGCACCATCTGATCAGGATCAAACATCCCCAGCTTAAACCTTGCCGTGAAGATCCTTTTTACAGCAACATCAATATCTGCCTCCGTCAGAATACCTCTTTCAATGGCTGTCATAAGATTCCTGTAGTCAGATCCGCATTCCAGGTCAGTACCGGCCTTTACTGCCTGTGCAGCAGCTTCAGCAGCATCTTTGGCAAAATGAGTGAACTTATAAAAATCTGATATCGCCCAGCAATCTGAGACAATATAGCCTTTGAATCCCCATTCATTTCTGAGAATCCCGTACAGGATAGGATTGGCACAGCATGGGTAATCCCTGAACATGTTGTATGCACCCATAACCGAATATACGCCTGCATCCATTACCAGTGTTCTGAAAGCGGGAAGATAGGTCTCACGAAGATCAACCTCGCTGACCCTGGCATTAAATGAGTGTCTCAGAGGCTCTGGTCCGGAATGAACAGCAAAGTGTTTTGCAGTCGCCACCGTTTTCAGGTACTTTGGATCATCTCCCTGCATACCCCTGACAAACTCATAGCCCATCCTTCCGGTAAGAAAAGGATCCTCTCCATAGGTCTCATGGCCTCTTCCCCACCGGGGATCCCTGAAGATGTTTATGTTGGGAGACCAGAAAGTCAATCCCTGGTAGATTCCTGTCTTGCCTCTTCGCTGGAACTCGTGATACTTTGCTCTTGCTTCATCAGATATCGCATTGGCAACGTTATACATCAATCCCTCATCCCATGAGTTGGCTATTGTGATTGACTGAGGAAAAACAGTAGCATAGCCGGCTCTTGCAACGCCATGCAATGCCTCATTCCACCAGTTGTAGGCAGGTATCCCGAGCCTGGGTATCGCAGGTGCAGTATAGAGAAGCTGATCGCACTTCTCCTTTAATGTCATCCTGGAGAGGAGATCATTTACTCTTTCTTCAAGAGAGAGTGAAGGATTCCTGAAAGGGTAGGAATCAGCTACCTGCTGCGCTGTAATAACATTAGCTGATGCAGTGAAGTATGACAACACAATAATTATAAGAACTTTTTTCATTGCGTGATATTAATTTGGTAAGACTATATTTAATTCAATTAAAGACATATTACTTTGCTTTGGCTGTTTTCGACCAATTCTGTCGGGATAACACATCAGGAAGTCAATATCCCGGGAACCATTCTTCTTCGTAAGCTCTCCTT
>CAYQBZ010000513.1:0-2450 GCA_964415855.1 uncultured Rikenellaceae bacterium | reverse complement strand
ATTGGATGCCCCATTGCCTTTGCAAATCGTGCGAGGGTTTTCTGATCTTCCGTTAAGACTTCTTCTTTCTTCATATTGTTCGTTAAATACCGAACAAAATTATTACATATTTTTTACTTATACAATCAAATAGAAATTTAATGTTGTATCCATACGTCATTTAAGATTGGTGAGGTATGTTTACACCATCAAAATTATAAATTATGGTGCAGTCGATAACTGAACTGTTTGATACCGGGATACAGAAATATGCTGAATACTGGAAAAAACGGAAGCATTGACACCTTGTGCCGGAACATAGCAACTGCTGTAAAACCCATATTACCAGGGTATTTGGATGGTCAATAGAAATCGGCCTGGAGTGATCAATGCTTCTGATTATTCCACTATACTGCTTAACAGAGCTAATCGTGTTCTGGGAATAACAAGGATATCAACCGGAGGACTTGTGGGGACAGTCATAGATGTCAGGGTCATATACCAGTATGCCCTTAAAGCCAATGCCACCAAGTTGATCCTGGCACATAGCCATCCAAGCGGGAACCTTAAACCTAGTGAGGCAGATATATCCATTACCAGGAAGATTAAGGAAAGAGCCAGACAGCTTGATATTAACCTGCTGGATCAAACTATTCTTACAGGGGATGATAGGTATTACAACTTTGCTTTGGAGGGGGATCTATAAGAATTTAGTTGAATAACTATTTGACATTCTGAATATTTTGAGATAAATTTATTACTAAATATAGCTTTTCTCAATTTTTCCCATTGATAGATCTTTATAGGTCAACTAATCGACAATCATATCAAATTTCTATTATTAAAAATTATGAGTCCTGTCAAAGCTCCCATTGTCAGATCTTTTGCATTTACTTTTTTTGTCTTTCTAGCAATAAATTCATTCACACAGGAAGTCCCGTTTGGATGGGTTGCCGATGAGGACATTGTTGTAGTTCAAGAGGATTCCATCGTTCATGAAGGAGAATTAAGTTTGAAAGTCTATATTAATTCCGGCGACCAAACCGACTGTGATCTCCGGAGCTGGAACATTCCTGTTACTGAAGGAGCATCATACTCATTCTCAATCTACTATAATACCAGTGCCGGAGTAAGCTTTCGTGGTTCATTTAATTGGATCGGAGATGGGACCAGCTATTCTACGGAATATGGTGGAAGTTATGTAGATGATACAACTTTTCAACTCTTTTCCATAACAGGAACAGTACCTTCTGGTGCAACAGCTGTTAACGCAGGGGTAAGATTTTACGATGTGACTGGATTTCAACCTGGTGAGATACAATATCTTGACGATGCAGTTTTCGAATGCCCCATTGGTTCTGGTAACCTCTTTAGAAATTCAGGATTTGAAGAGGATTTTGTATTTTATAACTGGGCTGAAACGGGATCAGATGTGCCTCCAAGTCCCGATCCCACCGGGAAGTTTGGGGAATCCGCTGCTATTTCAGGAAACTATGCAATAGTCGGAGCAAGACTTCAGGATTTTGATGAATCCGGTGATAACAGAATTGACAATTCCGGAGCCGCCTACATATATAAAAAGGATGAGGCCAATCAATGGACTATTTTAAAAAAGCTTGTTCCTGAAGATCGCCGCATTGGTGGACAATTTGGATATAGTGTACACATCGATGGAGATCATGCAATTGTAGGAGCAGCCTATGAAGATGGTGATGCAGATGATCTAAATCCATTGAATTCTGCTGGTGCTGCTTATATTTTCAACAAAGACCAGGGGGGGACTGATAACTGGGGTCAGGTTGTAAAAATTGCAGCCAGTGACCGGGAAGCTTATGATTATTTCGGCAAAACTGTATCAATCTCTGGCGATATGGCAATTGTGGGAGCAGCTGAGAAAGATAATAGTTCCGGCGCCGCCTACATTTATTATAAAGATCAGGGTGGAACATCTAACTGGGGTGAAGTCAGGAAAATTACTGCCTCAGATGCTGCTTCTATTGATCGTTTTGGGACCTCGATTGGGATAACAGATTCCTATGCTATTGTTGGAGCTCCCTTGGAGGACGAAGATGAAACTGGATCAAATACTATGCATGATGCCGGATCAGCCTATATATTCAGCAAGAATGAAGGAGGAACAGATAACTGGGGACAGGTTAAAAAGCTGGTCGCGATCGATCGTAACTTGTATAATAATTTTGGCAGTACAGTTGTAATCAGCGGAACCACTGTATTCATCGGGGCACCTGATCATGATAACGGAGGAGCAGTTTACACGCATTATATATCAGAAGGAGGTATGTATAATTGGGGATTCCAGCAAAAAATTGAAGCATCTGACATGGAAGCCGGGGATAATTTTGGTGTTTCGATATCCGTATTTGATAACCAGATGATTATTGGAGCGTCTGAAGAGCGTCACAACTTAGAAGGTGAGGATCCACTTCTCAGTTGCGGATCGGCATATATTT
>CAYQBZ010000512.1:0-2455 GCA_964415855.1 uncultured Rikenellaceae bacterium | reverse complement strand
TGCTAAAGCTGAGCTTTATAACCATCTCAGGAAAATAAACGGGATAGCCTTATATAACGACAAAAATCCGTTGCTCTCAGATATGATATTCAGACTGGTTAACAGGGCGGTTCCATTTTCTGATCCCACTGGAATTGAACTAACACTGGAAGCAGTATCATTCGATCCGAACCTGGTAATATCGGCAATGTATAACCATATTTCCTATACCGTAAATACAAACCTCTTTGGTAACTATAATCTTGAAAATGTCAGGGCAGCAATTGCTACGGGCTTGTTTTTCGGAGTGGAAATGGAAGATATTGTCTCTGCAGTGGAAGATTACCAGCCTGCAAATAACAGGTCTCAGATTAAAGTAACTGAAAAGAATACAATTATCTGCGATTCATATAATGCTAATCCGACGAGTATGTTACTCGCGCTTCAGTCGTTTGCAGACATTAACGCCGGTAATAAAATGGTTATCCTGGGAGATATGCTTGAGCTAGGTGATAAGAGCGAGGAAGAGCATGTCAGGTTATTGAAAGCACTTTTGTCCTATAACTTTAAGAACACCCTGCTTGTTGGACCTGTTTTTCAGAAAGTGTCTTCAAAATCGGGATTGAAATCCTTCCCTGATGTAAATGAACTTTTTGATCATCTGTCAGGGGGACAGGTCAAAGACTATACCATCCTGGTAAAAGGATCAAGGGGAATTGGCCTGGAGAAGGTGTACAGCCTTTTATAGCACTATTGCCTGCTAGCTCCTGAAAAAATGAGATTGATCAGTAATATCTCAGATCTGCTTCCTGACCTGACGCGTGGCCCCCATAATCCATATCCTGAAGATACAATAAAATGGGTTGATCCCTTTTTCAGATAGCCATAGCTTAACTGATATATCCATGATGTGACATGATTCAGGGGCCACATCTGCCCGTTGTGTGTATGCCCGGAGAGTTGAAGGTCAACTCCGTATCTTGCAGTTTCATCAAGATTAAAGGGCTGATGGTCAAGCAGTATGACAGGTTTGGAAGTATCCGCCAGCTTCATAAGATATTCAAGCGGGGATCGCTCTTTCCCATAGAACCTGAAGGAATCCCGGTCTATCCTTCCGATCAGCTGAATACCGCCCTCCAGGGTAATCATTTCATCTTTCAGGACTCTGATCCCCTTGCTCTCAATATAAGGAATTGTACGATCTGCTCCGCCAATGAACTCATGATTCCCGGTTATGGCGTAAAGTCCATCATTGCACTCCGGGCATATAAAGTACTGGAGAAGATCATCTCTCAAAACAGGACCTATCTCACCATCTATAATATCCCCCAGCAACAAAACCAAATCCGGATGTATATCCTCCAGCATTTCAGTAAGTTTCTTCATGCTTCTTTTCCTGATAATGCTTCCAAGATGAATGTCAGACACAGCAGCGATCCGCATACTCTTTACATCTCCAGCCTGTTTATTGATTGTAAGGTCATATTCAGTAATAACCGGAATAACAGCATTAATAAATCCTCCGGTTATCAGAACCGAGGATAGTCCGGCTGTGATGATGAATGACCATTTACGAAACAGAAATATATTTCCGGCATTAATAATCCCGGTAACCTTAAGTGTAACCAGCAGAATATCAGATAACAGTAAGAAGAGAAAGCCGTAAAGCATAAATGCTAACCAGAATCCACCAAGAATGTTCAGAATGTCAGTGACAACAGAGGAATGTTTTGATTCGAGGATCTTGGCTACGATAAATAATCCTGCCAGGAGAAAGAATGTCAGTGCATAAATCAGCCGGTGGGTCTGAAGAGCAGGTATAGCCCTGAGTCCCTTATAAAAAATATAAATATTAATCAGTGAATAAATTGTGAATACTATAGAGAAGAAGATAATCATCCGGTACTTTTTCATTTCAAATCACTTATCTGTTTTCAGGCTGTTATATGTTCTGTTGCCTTTAACATAAAACTCAAAAACAATACTCTTGTTCAAAACCGGGGGTACAGATTTTCCCGATTCAAGCTGTTTGACAATTTGTCGTTTGATCCGGAGATTGTTTAATGATCTGTAATAGTCTATGTGCGCTTTCCAGACAGCGTAAAAGTGTCGTATGCCACCTTTCAGAAGGAACATACAGGCAGCAAGTCCGTCAAGCAACTTCCTTCTAAACAGTACTGAGCCACGCTTATGGTCGGGCAGATTTTTATAAAGGAGGAACAGGCTGTTCCTGAAATTCAGATAGGTCTTTAGTGGTGAATTGTAGGGAAGAGCACCTCCGCCTATATGGTAAACCACAGAATCAGGAATATAACATACACGATAACCGGCTTTATGGAATCTCCAGCAAAGGTCAATTTCCTCCATATGGGCAAAAAACGCATCGTCAAACCCAAGACATTTCTTCCATGCTTCACTTCTGACAATCATACACGCTCCACTCGACCAGAAAATATTTTCACAATCATCATATTGT
>CAYQBZ010000511.1:0-2471 GCA_964415855.1 uncultured Rikenellaceae bacterium | reverse complement strand
CTCCAAACACTGCTTGCTTACCAGGCTTACCTGTTTTATAAGAACAACGGCGGTTATGAGAATGACGCTGATATATACGCCGGCTTATATAATGTTGCCAAACAATATGGCAATTCAAATTACAGGATATTCGATGGCCATAATGGTCAAATAAAAGCCATAGCATGGGTCCCGGGTAAGAATGAATTCTATAGCTCGGGATCTGATGGTAAGATTATCAGATGGTCACTCACAGGGAATGAACAGTCCATTCAGATAATATACTCAGAGAATGAAATAATTGAAGCTATGGTTGTTAGTCCTGATGCTTCCTGGCTGGCCTGTGGAACCGAAAATGCAAATATAAAAATGATCCCCTTAACAGGTAATAGTGTCGGATATGATCTGAACGGACATAGCGGAAAGATAAAATCGCTTATATTTTCGTATGACGGTAAATATCTTTACTCTGCCTCACTTGACGGGAAGGTTCTCAAATGGGACCTGGCGGCCCGTACCAGCATTAATGTTTCAGACGGAACCACGCAGATCAATTCGATCGATATTTCTGCCAACGGTAAATATCTTGCCGGTATAAGTAGTAGCGGAGAAGTAATAATATGGGATCCGGAAAATAATGCTGATAATTTCAGGGTGGAAACTGCATCCAGGAATATTAAAACCATCAGGTTCAGTCCCGACAATGATATTCTTGCCCTGGGAGATGTCAGCGGAAATGTTGAATTATGGGATATTAATAAACGAACAATGATATCCGCCGTTAAAGCACATAATGCGCAGGTTAATGATATCCGTTTCAATCCGGCCCTGAATCAGATGGCTACTGCTGGCAATGATAAAACACTTAAAATTTTCGATGTGAGAGATCCGTCAGATATTACCGAGCCGCCGGTTACTTTTACAGATAACGAAGGCTTTGTCCTGGTGATACAATTCAGCTCCGATGGACAGCTGATTGTATCAGGCACCTGGGAGGGAACTCCAAACCTCGTTGGCAGACCTACTCATGTTGACTACCTGGTTCGGGATATCTGTAATATTGTATCCAGGAACATGACGCAGGATGAATGGAATACCTATGTTGCCAGGGATATACCTCTGCAGAATACATGTCCGGAGAAAAGTTATAATATTAAAGTGGATGCAATAAAATAGGATCATTATCCGGATAGAGTTTAAATATTCGCCTGCCATGCGACTGGTTATTATTCAGATATTATTGATTAGCTTAATTCCGGCAATAAGTTTTGCACAGGAAACGGAGAGTTGTGCTGAAAATCTCCGGAATGCACAATTGCATTTTGAGAGAGGGCAGGTTGAAATGGTCCCTTCCGTGCTTGGTGAATGTCTGAAGGACGGATTCAACCGTGAAGAGGCCCTTATTGCTTATAAACTCCTCATCCAGACATATTTGCTGGATGACAGGCTGGAAAAGGCAGATTCCGCAATGCTGGCCTTCCTGAAAAGCAATCCTGAGTATCAGCTTAGCCCGACAGACCATTCAAGTTTTGTCCATCTCTTTAATACATTCACGGTGAAACCGGTTGTGCAGATATCCATTCACCTGGGTACAAATATGCCGTTTGTAACATTTGTCAATGATAAAACTGTTGCCAGTGAACCAGGCTCAAGCATATATAATGCAGAGGCTATTAATCTGTATACATCACTGGAGGCCAGGTTTGAACTTAACAAAAAGCTTGAATTGAATGTTGAAGCCGGATACTCACAATTTGCTATTACAAATGAAAGGGAATTCCTGGGTATTGGAAAAACCAGTTATACCGAGAGCCAGCAAAGGATTGAAATACCGGTCAGCGCTACATTTAACGTTAAGAGTTTCGGGAAATTTACCACATATGCAAGGCTTGGGATGGGTACCGCTTTAACTCTGGGTTCGAATGGGAAAGCTACATTTATAGCCTCCGATCTGAACGGGATTGACCATACCGGTAGCGATATTAACAGGAGTGATTCCAGGATCTCGTTGGATCTGTTCACCCAGGTCGGAGCCGGTATTAAATTCAAGACTCCGGGCGGTTACGTTTTTGCTGAGATCAGGTCCGGCTTCGGATTCATTAATCAGACGGTCAGAGGTGGTGCCTCTTCCGAAGAACTGAAATGGTACTACTATTATGTGGATGACGATTTTCACATAAATACCTTGAATTTTAATATCGGATTCACCCAGCTTTTCTACAGAGCTTCAAAAACAGGGGAGTAGCTTATGATAAGAATATTCCTGATTATTGTATTACTGGCTTTTCTCTCATCCTGTGAGAAGACAAATGATATAAATGACGTCCTGCTGAAGTATTACGGCGATGCCGGCGAAGATATTGGCTACAGTATTGCAAAGGCTGCTGACGGGTATGTTATATGTGGTCAGTTTTCTGAAGTAACAAGAAGCAGTACAGGTAACTATATAACCGGGACCACAAAGAAGATGACTGTTATAAGAACAGGCTCCG
>CAYQBZ010000510.1:0-2483 GCA_964415855.1 uncultured Rikenellaceae bacterium | reverse complement strand
CTGCCTACTATTGTCTACTACACCATAAAAGTACAACTTTGTCAAGAAGTATGATGTTTTTGCCACTTCTGCTAATTTTCTACCAGTAAACAACATATGCTTTTACGACTTTTCATAATTTCCGTTCATTTGCAGGAGTTCTACTCAGCGCCCTATTCTGAACGGTTATCGTACCTTCTCAATTGAGAAAGGGGTCAAATCTGCTCTTGACTCATCATTGAGTGATAAGGTCTGAGAAGACAGGCCTTCTTAAAATAGGGTGAGGGATAATTATTCCGGGTGATCGATGCGCATTACATCAGAATGCATCAACAATGCGGTTATCAAACACCGTGACGATGGCAGCATAAGAATACTAAGCGGCTCTATAGTTGCCGAAATAAAAGTCATTTGCCAAATACTGTAAGCCTCCAAGTGTGTACCAATTTGTAACGATTTATCAAAAACTCGGGTATATTTCATTATATGATATGGAATCTGGTTTTTAGACAATATGAAAGGACTATCGCCCCTTCATGTTCTGCACAATTTCGGGATATCGTGTTTAGCTGCAACTTCAACCCCTTGGTTTATATTGAGTCAAGGGATTTTAATGATTTGTTGTATATAGGGTCGGAAAACAGTTTACCGCCGGATCATAAAAGCCATTTATTTGGAGGGGTGAGAAGAAAATCTGATACCGGAATTCCTTGAGCACCAATTAACAGCTTCCTTGTAACTTTAAATTCTCTTGAGAAGGCATCTATACCCGATAAGGTAGCTTTTCTGCGTCCACTCTTCACTTCAAGTGCCGATAATGCTTTTCCGCTTGATAGGACGAAATCCACCTCTCGATTTCGTCCGGACCAGTAGAAGAGTTCAATATTCTGTCCTTTGAGGCTGTTTATCAAGCTGGCACCAATACATGACTCGACAATTCTACCCCAGAAATCAGTATCCTGCTTAGCCTCCTTAAAGCTAAACTTGGATTGAGCGGTTATTAATCCGGTATTGAATACCTGAAGTTTAGGGCTCGAAGCCCTTTGGCGAACACGCTGACCGGCGTATTTATGCAGTCCCGTTAATAGTCCTGCGCTTTCGAGCAGGTGTAAATAATGGGCAAGGGTGGTAGTGTTGCCGGCATCCTGCAGTTGGCCTAGCATCTTTTGATATGATAAAACTTGACTTGAGTAAGAACAGCCGAGTTCAAATAAACGGCTGAGAATAGCCGGCTTATCTACTCTCGTCATAAGTAAAATATCTCTTGAGATTGTAGTCTCTATGAGCGAGTTTTTAATATAGTTTGACCATCTTTGCTGATCATTGATTAGATCTGCGGCACCAGGATAACCTCCATAGAATATGTATTCGTCCACAGTATACCCAAAAGCTTCCTGCATTTCTCTAAACGACCAGTGAGTGATTGGGATAATTTCGAATCTCCCGGTAAGACTTTCAGTCAGGCCCCGCTGTACTAGCAATGGTGATGAGCCCAAAATCATTACGTGGAGAGAAAGGTTATTCGCAGTGTCCTCATCCCACAGCCTCTTCACTGTTTCTGACCAGCCTGGAATTTTCTGAGCTTCATCCAAAATAAATAATGCATTTTTTGCAGGCTTCACTTTGAGACGTACAATCTCCCACTGTTGCTCGATCCAGATGCGGTCCTTCATGGCGGGTTCATCTGCAGAAGCATAATGGCTGGGCATTTTTAGATCAGCTATAACCTGATGTGCCAGCGTGGTCTTCCCAGTTTGCCTGGGTCCGGAAAGCACCTGGATAAATCGCCTGGGCTCCAAAAGTCTTTGAGTAATGGTGTTATATATTTGCCGTTTATATTTTAAATTATTCATGGTTTGCAAATTACTCAATATCCTGAGTAAATTTACTCAATGTTTTGAGTAAATTTACCTATTATTTTTAGTGTTTGTCAATAATAAACCTACCCACAAGAGAACTTGCATTTTGTGAAATGTGCGGTTCTGACGTCTTTCATGAAGGATCTGATAGCCTTGCTATTATCCGAAGTATAATCTACAGTCTCAGGTGCCGACAATAAGAGACAAGAGAGGATTTGACCTTTTTACGGGCGGTAAGCCGGTATCTTTTCTAGGTCTTCCTGTATTGCTTGTCGCTCTTTTCTGAGATCGTATTCCATCTGAATTCCAAGCCAGAAATCCGGCGAGTTACCGAAAAACTTGGAGAGCCTCAGTGCGGTGTCCGCGGTTATACGCCTGCGTCCTTTGAGTATTTCCGAAACCCTGGTGGCCGGTATCATCGTGTCTTTCGCCAGCCGATAGGCGGTTATCTTGAATGGTTTGAGAAACTCCTCACTTAATATTTCACCGGGATGAATGTTGGATAAAATCTCCATACCGATCACCTCGTTAATGGTAGTCTGTAATTTCAACATCATGCGCATCGTTGTTTTTCCAAATGAAGCAGATACGATATTGGTCATTAATTCTTATGCTGTGCTGTCCCTTTCGACTCCCCTTAAGTTT
>CAYQBZ010000509.1:0-2483 GCA_964415855.1 uncultured Rikenellaceae bacterium | reverse complement strand
TTATCATAAATGGCGACTTCGGGCTCATTCATGATCCCGGTATCAATGTCTTTAAGCCAGTAATCGAACCACCTGAGCAGGTATTCATTTATGGCTTCAGTCTCAAAGATAAAGGGTTGATAACGTGAACCCGCCCATGGAGATATTATTAATTTTTTAGGTGATTTAATGCTGTTGTAATGTGAAAGATGCTGTGTGATATGGAGATCATTGGCAGCAGGGGCAATACTGAGAACAGGGGTCTTTCTCCTGTCCATATGCCGCCATGCACCACCGTGCTCCCAGTAGAATGGCCCGTCCTCACTGTTTGCGAATATCCCGGAAATCACGTTTTCCGGGAGTTCCTTGCCCGGGATCAGGCCGGGCCATATGGCCTCCTGTAAAATCTTGGAAACGATATAGATAACAAAGGATGAACGCAGGACACCGCCCGGATAGATCATCCCCCTGTAATTATCAGTTGTCCCTGGGCAGGGTACTATACACCTTAGATGAGGAGGATTCTGTATAGCGGTCAGCCACTGGTTAACCCCGAAATATGAGGCTCCCATCATACCCACATTCCCGTTACACCATGGCTGTTCTGCCAGCCATTCCACAGTATCATATCCGTCTCTCGCCTCATTTTGGCCATGGAAGCAGAACTTACCCTGGGAGAAACCGCTTCCCCTTGCCTGAAGCTGGACAAGAACATAACCCCTGGGACAATAGAATCGAGGAAGGGCGCTTTCGAAAAAATACTCCTTCCTGTACCCTGAATAACCGATAATAGCAGGCCATGGTCCTTTACTGTGTGCAGGCTTATATATATCCATGGCAAGTTTGATACCATCCCGCATTTCTGCATGGACATTTTTATCAAGAATTATATCTTCATGAACAGGATCGGGATATATTACTTCGCGGATTTCATTATTTATATTCATTGCCTTTTCCTTTTGAATTTGTTGCTGATCTCCGACCTCTGATCTCTGACTTCTATTTTTTTCCTGTCACCGGATTTAGGTAATGAAAGGGTGGTAAAAAGGCAGAAGGATACATTTCAAAATAAACTGTGGGCGGTTCATCCGGCGGATTTTCATTGTTGATCCCGGGCGGATTACGATGTTGAAGGTCCTTCCATCCCTGATCATAGGGCGCAAAATAGGTGTTAAAAATCTGGTCTTTATACAGCATCCAGATGCCATTGCGTTTCACGAAGACATTCTCATAAACCCCGCCCATCCACATGCCTGTCCCGTGATATGATCCCATCATTGAAAAAGCCCTGGAACGCATTAAAGCGGTTTGTCCGTCTTCACTCACATGAATAACCGGCTGAAACTGCATATGATTGTGCAATTCACCCGGGAGCTGATCCTGTACACCATACAGATTGAGATTACGTCTTATACCTTTATGCCCTTTGTAGACGCCACGCAGGGCAATTTCGATAGTGCCGTCCGGTGAAAAAATCCCTGTCAAATCATCCCATTGATTCCGGGCAAGATAATACCCGTAAACAGCGTGCAGACGCTCCACCTCATCAGCATCCTGTAACAAACCAATACGTTTTTCCAGATCATCCATTAATGAAACCAGCTCTTCAGCTGATAAATCTTTTAATTCAGGTTCTGGCAGGATTTCTCTGCTTCCGGTTACAGGGTTATCAAAGTGGAAGGGAGGTACAAAAACAGACGGATAGTTTTCATAGTCAACACCGGGAGGCTGGTCAGGCGGAAGACGTTCGCCCGGTGTGGACCGGAACAGGGCTGCCTTGGCCCAGCCCTGGTCATAGGGCGTGCGCATGATGGAATACAGGTGTAACTTACTTATTTTCCATCTGCCGTTTTCTTTTTTGTATTCATTTTCATAAACCCCGGTTCCCCAGAAATGGTTTTTACCAAACTCAGCTTCCTGTGAAAAAAGATGCCAGCGCCCTTTGGCCTCGGTTTTAGAGAGCACATGAATGACAGGCTGCAACTGCATAAAGTCGTTAAGCACGCCTTCTTCAGGGCCTTCTGCACCAAAGGTCCTGAAATATTCCAGAATTCCGGATTTACCCAGGTAAATACCATCACCACCGATCTCTACAGAGGCATTGTCGGTAAAGAGGTCGGCAGCCTGTGACCACAACTTTTTATCAAAATAAAAGCCAAAGATACGCTGGAGGTTTTCTATTTCGTTTTCCGCTTCCAGACTTTCAATCTCCTGCTCAAGTATATTAGCCTCCCTGACCAGTTCGCCATATTCATCCGGGTTTGAATATTGGATTCGCGGATATAAGAGAATTATCAGGAGTAATGCAAGGGCTGAATATAATGGCACTGACATTTTTATTCCTCCTCTTCCCTATATCCGGCAACAGGATTTTCAAAGTGAAAAGGAGGTAAAAAGGTTTCAGGCCAGTAACCGAAATCCTTATTATACGGCATATCCGGCTTCAGTATTCCTGAAACATATATTCCATGATTTGCATCCTCATTTTTTGCCCATCCTCCTTC
>CAYQBZ010000508.1:0-2500 GCA_964415855.1 uncultured Rikenellaceae bacterium | reverse complement strand
TTAAAGAACTCCCGCAGGGAGACTCTATAGTGCCGGTCTACATGGATAAGAATGCATATGAATCAAATGGTGTCATACTTATCAACAGGATAAAACAACACACTGATTATCACGCTGCCTATGAAAGCGGAATGGTAAAAATGGCAGTGATAGGACTAGGAAAGGAAAAACAGGCATCCGCAATTCATAAACACGGAGTATACGGACTGTCTGAACTTATTCCCGCCGCCGCAAAAGAGATATTCTCAACAGGCAAGATACTGGGAGGTATCGCTGTTGTCGAAAATGCATATGACGATACGATGCTGGTAAAAGTACTCCGGACAAAAGAGTTCTTTGCTCAGGAACCTCCTCTGCTTGAGATCGCCACAATTAACATGCCTTCACTACCTGTCAGTAACATCGATGTGCTGATAATTGATGAACTGGGCAAGAATATCAGTGGTGTAGGCATTGATCCTAATATCATCGGAAGAACCAGAATCATCGGGCAGAAAGAACCTGACAAAACCTCCGTCAAAGCTATCCTGGTCCTTGATCTGACGGAAGAGACACACGGAAATGCCATGGGTATAGGACTTGCCGACGTAATAACAAGGAAACTGTATGATAAGATTGACTTTCCTGTAACATATACTAATATTATAACCAGCAGCTTCCTGGAAAGAGGTAAGGTTCCTGTTGTGGCAGAAAATGACAGGGAAGGTTTTAATATTGCCCTGAGAAGCTGCGGACATATTAATAATGGAAAGGAGAAAATAATCAGGATAAAAAATACTCTCAATCTAACCGAACTATACGTATCTAAGGCTGTACTGGATGAAATAAGTAACTCGAAGAAAATTGAAATCCTGGAAAGAAATGTTAAACTGTTCAGGGGAGCAAATGAAATAGCACCATTCTAAATATCATGAAGCTAAAAAGAAGAATAGAAAAGATCCCGGGTGGAATGATGGTCATCCCGCTGATACTGGGAGCGCTGATAAACACTATATCACCACGGGCGCTTGAGATTGGTGGTTTTACAACAGCTATCGCCAGGGGATCATCAGCTTTAATCGGTGTCTTCCTGGTCTGCATGGGAGCAGGTATCAGTTTCAATGCAGCACCCAGAGCCCTGAAGAAAGGAGCTGTGATACTTACATCAAAATTCATCATAGGTGTTGCTCTCGGGCTGCTCGTCGCAAGATTATTCGGTGATAATGGTTTATTAGGATTGTCTTCCCTGGCTGTAATAGCCGCAATGACAAATAGTAACGGCGGTCTGTTTGCAGCACTGGTAGGGGAATTTGGCGATGAAACAGACCTAGGTTCCATTGCCATCCTATCCATGAATGACGGTCCGTTCCTGACAATGATA
Organism: uncultured Rikenellaceae bacterium; assembly: GCA_964415855.1. Classification (GTDB taxonomy): domain Bacteria; phylum Bacteroidota; class Bacteroidia; order Bacteroidales; family VadinHA17; genus LD21. Next base: position 1,140 of record CAYQBZ010000508.1, on the reverse strand, counting down.
GCGCTTGGAACAGCAGGAATAGCAACAATTCCTCTGTCAAGCTTCATCGGGGTAATGATACCAATAGTATTAGGTATGATACTGGGTAACCTCGATGGTGAGATGAAGAAATTCCTGATGGCCGGAGGACCGGTCATGATTCCCTTTTTTGCCTTTGCACTGGGTGCAGGAATAGATTTCAAAATGTTAATAGTAGCCGGGCTCTCAGGAATTATACTTGGAGTTATGACAACATTTCTCGGGGGATTCTTTAATATAATTGCAGACAGGATAACAGGAGGAAGTGGTATAGCAGGTGCTGCAGCATCAAGTACTGCCGGTAATGCTGTTGCAACACCGGCTGCCATTGCAGTGGCAGATCCGGGTTTTGCTGCCCTGTCAGCCATTGCCACTCCACAGGTGGCTGCCTCAACAATTACCACGGCTCTCTTAACCCCCGTCCTGACCGCATACATCAGCAGAAGGAAAAAGCTGGTTCCGGATGATAGCACTAAAGACGGACATGTCCCGGATGATGAAAAGATGCTGATAGTCTCCGATGATCTGACAGGAGCGAACGATACCGGTGTGAAGTTCAGCAAGAGAGGATTACGGACCATGGTAATTTCAAACAGTGACCTCATAGGCCAGTCATTAAAAGAGTGCGATGTACTGGTAGTTAATACGGAAAGCAGGTCTGATGACAGAGAAACAGCATATAAAAAGGCCTATGAGGTCGGGAAAATAGCCCGGGCCAGGAAGATCCGATATTTCTATAAGAAGCTTGATTCAACCTTACGAGGAAATAACGGGGCTGAGATATCGGGCATGATGGACTCCCTCGATATAAGGTATGCTGTTGTTGCACCGGCGCTGCCGGCATACGGAAGGACAACAGAAGAGGGTAATGTGCTTGTAAAAGGGGTACCACTGGCAGAAACTGAAACATCAGGGGATCCGAAAACGCCTGTAAATGAATCATACATCCCGGCACTGCTGTCGGTGCAGACAAACAAATCAACCGGAGTAATAAATTACGATGTTGTTTCATCAGGAAGGGAAAGCCTGGTTAAAATATTGCAGGAGCTGATATCCGGTGGAATACAACTTATAGTTATCGATGCACGGACAAACGATGATCTGGATTTAATAGCGTCTGCT
>CAYQBZ010000507.1:0-2521 GCA_964415855.1 uncultured Rikenellaceae bacterium | reverse complement strand
GCCAAACGAAGAGAAAGATTGGATCTACTTAATCCATCACATGCACACCCCAGATACAGGAACAGGTATGGAGATACTTCATCACTGTCATTTCTGGGACAATAAGCAGATGAAGGGCAAACAGTATGAACAGATGCACGTGAGAGAAGGAAGAATCCTTCATCACGTTATAGACTTGAAAGCAAGCGGTCTGAAGTCAATAGAAGATGTACCAGATACATTGTATTGTCATTTAAAGAACGCTTACAAAATAAGAGTTAATAAAATAAGTGGAAAAGAATATGCGGAACTTACTGGTATGGAAAGTTTGAAGGATACCAAGTGGTCCGCGCAAGACAAATAAAATATTTATATTCGTGTAATACAAAAGACTATTACACCCTTATAAAAAGGAGAACATAAAATGGTAGAAATTATTGATGGAACTTCTACACCAGTAGAACCTGGCGCAACTAATCAGGACCCCGCCAACCCTGAAGGCGCAAATGTAGATGATTCGCCAACATCTGATGCTGATACCAACGTTCCTTGGGATAAAGACCCCAGATGGCAACAATGGAGAGGCAATGAGAAAAAAGTCAATGAGATTATGGAAGCCCATGATTATACAAATCTCGATGACATGTTAAATGATTTAGCTGCCTCAAAGCAACTTCAGGATGAAGTAGGCACCAGCGATATTAAAACATTAATAGAAGCTGGAGAAGCTGCTCAACAGGAATTGGCTAAAATAAAAGCTTATTGGGCTGAGCAGGACATGTTGAAAAAGAAAGATGAAGACCCCGATGAGTACATAGCATTACTTGAAAAAGAATTAAGAGAGATAAAAACTTCTTCACAAAAAGAAGCAGAATCACGTAGAGAGCAGGAAACAAGTGATAGATATTTAACACGTTATAACAATGAGGTCGATTCGTTTATAGAAAAAAGTGATAGGTCAGAAGCGGAAAAGGAATTTTTGACCGCTGCCCTTAAATACGATAGTTTCTTAAACGATACCGATATAAATAGCTAGGCATCTGTTAAGGCTACCCTAAGCAAACTGAATTCAATGATGGATCAAATGACACAATCAATCATTGAACGTTACAGAGACGGTAAAATTAAAATGCCAAAAATATCTTCGACTGATACTACTCCTACATCAATTAAAGAAAAACCTGCGTCATCTTTTGATGAGGCCAAAGCGCAAGTTCTTGAGCTCCTTAGGAAGAGGCGCGGTTAATAAATAGGAGAAAATAAAATGGCTATAGATTTTACAGATAAAGGTGCTATAACTGATGTATTGAAAGCCGTTTACGGTCCTACAATCGAAAATCAGTTTGCACAAGAAGAAACTACGTATAACAAATTACCTAAATCCAATGCTAAAATTGGTGGAACAGGATATGAAATTGCAGTAAGCTGGGCAGACCCGCAGAGTGTTGGTGGACGTCTTGAAGGCGAAAAAATGCCAGACCCATTGGCTGGTAAATATGATAGAGCAACTATTGCCCCAAAGCAGATTTATCAAATGGGTAGATTTTCTGGTTTGTCTCTTGAAGTTGCTAAAACCAATGAGGAAGCTTTTATGAATGCTCAGGATCTTCAGATTCAGGGTATGTATAGAGCGGTTAGAAGTGATTTGAACAGACAGTGTTACGGCGACGGATTTGGTCTGTTAGCCACATTGTCTCAGGCATCTGATACTTTGACCACTTCCGCAACTACTTGGACCATTACTTGTGACAACGCCACCGGTGTTTTCAATTTGAAACCCGGTATGATCGTTGACTTCTTCGACGGAGCCTCTGTCGATGAATCGTCTATCGCATCTCGTGTAAGTTCAGTTGACCCTATAGGCAAGACTGCTGAGATGGAATTTAATGACGGCACGTATAAGGCTAATCATCCGATTAGCGCTATGGCTTCCTATACTATAGTCGCCGAAGCAGTTGTTGATGGTGCTTTAGTAGTTAAATGTGGAGCACGTGAAGCTACCCATGCTTCTTCAAATGTTGCAAGAGAAATGTGTGGATTCGGTGGAATATTTGATGATGGAACTGCCATCTCTACTTTCCAAGGCATAGCGGTTTCTTCTTTTCCTCTATGGAAAGCGAATATGTTGGGAAATAGTTCCGTCGATAGAGAGCTTAGCGAAGATCTTTTGTTCCAGGCTAATGACATTACCAAGATTATGAGTGGTGAGCCTGCAACTATCGCTTACCTTGGAACAGGACAAATGAGAAAGTTAGCTAACTTGTTCTTGGGCGATGTTCGTTTTGCTCCCCAGGATTTGAAGGGTGGTTACAGTGCGCTTTCATTCTCAGCTGGTTCCGGTCCGTTAGAGTTCGTGGTTGATCCAGTGTGTACACCTGGGAAAATCTATCTTACCACTAAGGACGCAATCAAGAAGTATGAACTTATGCCTCTTGGATTCATGAATCGTGACCAAGTTATGCATATGAGATCTGGTTATGATGAGTGGGATTTTGGGCTTTGTTTGTATGCCAATCTAGGTGTGACCAAGAGAAGTAACTTG
>CAYQBZ010000506.1:0-2522 GCA_964415855.1 uncultured Rikenellaceae bacterium | reverse complement strand
TTCCTTTGGTATCGAATATATCTACTCTGCTGAAACTTTCCATTTTTCCCTCCTTGTATTATTTAATGTGAATGACTTCTCTTTTATCTCAAATGATTTGTGCTGCTGAGTACCAGTAGCCCATGATGGAGATTCCTGGTAAACCGGCATTCTTCTTACAACTGCCCTGAAAACAAGCACTTGTACAAATATTACTGCTGAACTTACAACGATCTCCATCCATGTGGGAAAGTGAAGTGAGCCTTCATACCACTGATATGTAATTGTTGAGATATTAAGCCTGTTCAGAATTATACCTATAATTGATAATACTGCCGCTGTTCTTATCAATTGGAGATTACGGCGCCGGTATCCCGACAGGAACAGCATACAGGGAAATAACACAAATCCCAGGATCTCAACTAGGTACCAGTGACCCCAGGAAGAATTTATGTATACCATATTTTTACCGTGCAGGAAAACCAGTCCCGTCATGCAGAGGTACACAAACATCGATATCGCACATATTCGTGCCAGGCTGATAAGAATATTGCTATGGGAACTTTTAAATACAAAAGACATATCGTTTTTGTATATTTTCTGGTTAACAGTCTCCAGTACTATTACCAGTGAGAGCCCTGCAAAAATACTTGATATGAAGAACAGTATCGGTATGAATTCCGAGTACCATAAAGGATGAATCTTTGCTTTGGCCATCAGGAATAGAGCTCCCAGTCCGGACTGGTGTAATGTGGATAATGCGATCCCGAGAATAACCACTCCCAGTGTAAGCGATGCAAAGAACCGCCGCTGTCGCTTAAGTGTGGTCCATTCAGTTATTGCCGGCATGAACTCTATGAATAAAGATCCCATGTAAAGTATGAAATGCCAGGCCACAAGGAACAGGACCGAGCTTATACCGAATGAGTTGCCAATTATCGGATTAATGACTCTCCATGGACGTCCCAGGTCAAGTAAAAGTGCTCCTGCATAGAACATATAGGCCAGTAATGCATAAAGTACAGTTGCCCTGACAATAGGACGGTATTTCTCAAGTCCGAGTATGTAAACCATGAATGTTACGACGTATGCCCCCCCCGCAAAAGCAACACCCGTAATCACATTGAAGTTGATCCACAGTCCCCATGGCCGTTCCTGTGATGCATCAACAACAGCGCCAAGTCCCCTGGTAAAACGGATTACTAGTATGAAAGCTGCAGCAATGATTGTTAATAAGGCAATTACATTGAAGGGTGTAATGATTTTCCCTTTGGGTTTTAATTCATTTATTATGAATTTCAAAAGCCCTGTATCCTGTTCTCTGTTCATGATTCTTCCTCCTTATGTTGGTTCATTTTTTTTTGTTTATAAGCACTATGCAGACCAAGCAGAAAAGCTGGCCACAGGACCAGAACAGCCGGAACTGAATAGAGAAAAGTCTTGTTATATTCAGGATAAGGGACAGTACCAAGATCCGTTCTCAGTCCCAGTTCCTCAAAGGGCACCGATGAGAGATATATCACACCTGTTCCGCCTACCTCATGTTCGCCGTATATGGCATGATAGTAATTTTCAGGCTGTGTGTATATCCTTGTTCTGGCAATCTCGAGCAGATCCCTTCTTTTCCCGAAAAGCAATGCTTCCGGCGGGCAGTTCGCAACACATGCCGGCTTCTCTCCTTCCTGCATCAGCTCATAGCACATACGGCATTTCTGGATCTTGGGGTTGGGACTGTTAAATTCAAACTTGGGAACGTCGAAAGGACACGCGATCATGCACGACCTGCAACCCATACATTTTTCTTCACGCCAGATCACAGGACCTTCATCGGTCTTTAACATGGCCTTTGTCAGGCAGGCTGAGGCACAGGCGGGTTCGTTGCAATGGTTACAGGATCTTCTTATGAATTGATCCCCTTTTGAGGTCGCATAACTATTTATGGTAACACGCCGCGATTCACTGTTCTTCCTGACAACACCCGGTGATGGTTCATCCTCAGGGTAAGGTAATCCGTATTGCTCGGCACATGATATCTCACAAACCTGGCAACCTCCACAAAGGGTTGAATCATACAGAATGCCATAGAATTCTATATCATTCTTTTTCTTATCCTCCGTGGCACCAAGGCTCTTTCCAACTGTAAGTGTGCTGCCTGCAACCCCCAGGACTTTTAGGAAATTTCGTCTGTCTATACTCATAATTTTCTATTATTAATTTGTTTAAGAATATATCCCGTTTTGGAAACTTATGCTGACAGATCAATAAAATTTGTCTGGAAATCTTCCCATACCTCCGGTCCGAGATCAGATAGCAGACCATCTTTAAGCTCCCCTCCATCCTGGAGTACAGGAGCAATTTCAACATTCTCAGGTTTTATTATTGATGTGAGGAACTCTTTCAGACGTGAGAATTCACTTTTTAACCATACCTTGTAACTATTACCCATTATCAGGAACTGGATCTCCTTTAGCCAGTTTGCCGGCTCGACTTTATAAACCCAGCCTTCCGAATATGGAGATGAGTTTATTATGGATGAGTTATTC
>CAYQBZ010000505.1:0-2540 GCA_964415855.1 uncultured Rikenellaceae bacterium | reverse complement strand
TAGGATTACTGACTCCGTTTTTCTTTTATTCATTTTCAATGGTACTGACCGGTTTGGCTCTTCTGGGAATAGGTAACACAATAGTGCAGGTCTCCGCCAATCCCCTGCTTGTTGATGTGGTGCCAGAAAACAGGGCTTCCAGTTTTCTCAGCTTTTCTCAGTTTGTAAAGGCTATTGGTTCAATGCTGGGAGCACCAATGGCTGCTCTCCTTGCTGCCCGCTTTGGTGACTGGAAATTATTGTTCCTTGTGTTCGGCCTAGTCTCAATTATTTCAGTTATATGGCTTGGCTCTGTGAAAATTGAAGAAAAAGAGCAAACTGAAGTCAGGGCTACCTTTGCTACTGCATTCAGGCTTTTGGGTACCGGCTTTATTCTGCTGATGGTACTTTCAATTTTTGTGGTGGTTGGCGTGGACGTTGGATTTAATTCCAATTCAGGTCAGTTCCTGATAAAACAGTTCGGTATTGATCCGACTACAGCCGAGTCCGGAAGAAGTGTATATTTCTTCGGCCGTATGCTTGGTACATTTGCAGGCGCTATTATGCTTACGAGGATATCCTCACGTAAATTCTTCATGGGAACATCATTGCTCGGTATATTATGTTTTATCGCAATTCTCCTGATCCCCTCACCCTTTGTAGCATGGATATTTGTCTTTCTTATAGGGCTTGCAGTTGCAAATATATGGCCTCTCGTATTTTCGATTGCTGTTCAGAAGTATCCCTCCAGGAGTAACGAAATTTCCGGGCTTATGATGATGGCAATATCGGGAGGAGCAGTAATACCATTGATGGTAGGCTGGATAAGTGACCTGAGCTCTGTTGCAACAGGCATGATGGTTCTTATTGCCTGCATGGTATACCTTTTTATAGTTTCAATATATACCCTGAAGGAATAGCCTGAAGTTATTCTGCTAAATAATCTGTCTGGAGGAGTCTAATAAATAACTCTTTCATGACTTCTTTTTATCATTGTTTCCCTAAGACCCTCTGCGTCTGTTTTTAATTTACTTATTAACAGCAAAATAGCTGCTTAACGTCTATCTTTATCTGAAAAAGGAACTCCCTCTTTAAACCTTTCATTTTTTTTATCATCCAATAGATTACAATTGCATAAGTAATTGTTAAAAAAATAACAGTACTATGAGGTTAAAAAGAAACATCGCCATAAGTGAATCGGGATTCCTGTTCGATCCTACCGGTGGAGAATCTTATACACTTAATGAACAGGGTCTTGAGATACTGAATCTTCTTAAGGAGAAAAAAACCAGTGAAGAGATTTCAGAAATAATGACAGAAACCTATGATATTACATCAGATGATTTTGAGAAATATTATTTCGATTTCCTGGGTATGCTTAAACAATTCCAATTACTGGAATATGATGAACAGGAAGAAGGTTAATATAGCAGTTACCGGGCTTAACAATACAGATAATCCCGGACCCGGGGTCCCGGTGATCAGGGCCTTGCGCGAATCAGAGGAGTTTGATGTGAGAATTACAGGTCTGGCATATGAAAACCTTGAACCAGGTATATATATGCACGATATTATTGATAAGACCTACCGTATTCCTTATCCTTCAGAGGGATCGGATAAGCTCATCAACAGGGTGCTTGAGATAAACAAAAAGGATAAGATTGATGTGATTGTCCCAAACTTCGATGCGGAATTGCTGGCATTCATGAAAGCTCAGGATACGCTGCTGCAGGCTGGCATAAGTACTTTCCTGCCTGATCTGAAGAAGTTTGAGGAAAGACATAAAAGCAACCTGCCTGAATTCGGAAAGAAATATAATGTACTGGTGCCTTCCGGCTGTCCCGTAGGAACATTGGGTGAACTGAAGGGGAAAAGCGAGGAATATAAATATCCTCTGGTTGTGAAAGGGAAATTCTATGATGCGTATATAGCTGACAATTTCGATCAGGCTGCAATGTATTTTCATAAAATATCATCCAAATGGGGACCCCCGATCGTGATACAGGAATTCATACGTGGAACCGAGGTGAACGTTGTTGCATTGGGTGATGGAAACGGGAACACCATAGGAGCTGTCCCCATGAAGAAGCTCTATATTACCAACAAGGGAAAAGCCTGGTCGGGAATTACACTCGATGACAATAAGATGCTGGACCTTACGCACTCGATAATAAATTCAACAAAATGGAGGGGCGGTATGGAGCTGGAGCTTATAAGAACTGATGACAGCCACTATTATCTTATTGAAATCAATCCGAGGATCCCTGCATGGGTATACCTTGCAGTAAGTGCCGGGCAGAACATACCTGAAGCAATGGTCAGGCTTGCCTTGGGGATGAAAGTCGAACCGTTTGCCGATTACAGGAAGGGTGTCATCTTTGTCCGCTATTCCTACGACCTTATAACGGATATTAAGGAATTTGAAAAATTATCAATGACAGAAGAATTATAAAATACCATGATATGAAGAAGCCATTTGAAAGACCTTATATAAAGAGGATAAAAGCCGGAATTCCATCCAAGTTTGGAATGAATGTCCGGTCGGAGCCTGTAACACATAT
>CAYQBZ010000504.1:0-2541 GCA_964415855.1 uncultured Rikenellaceae bacterium | reverse complement strand
CTAGGACTATTAGACAACCCTCCAGCCATTCATTAACAATTGTAACATCCACATTTGCAGCTATTTCATTAACTCCAACATTGAGTTCCCTTCTGCTTAAATGGTATCCGATTAAGAAGAATGCCCCTTTCTGGACCTATGACGGGAGTATAAGAAAAGGGCTTGACTGGTTTGACCACTATTATGAAAAAACTCTCAGGTGGGCTCTTCGGCACAAAACTGTCGTTACCCTGCTTGCCCTGGTGACGTTTATTGGATCGATGAGCTTGTTTGGTGTTATAAACACCGAGTTTTTTCCTGAAGCGGACCAGTCGAGGATTACGGCAACAATTGATCTGCAGACTGGAACGAGGGTGGACCAGACTATACTGACGGCTAATAGAATAGACAGCCTTATAAAAGAAAAGTACCCTGAGGTAAACCTGATTGCAACAACCACCGGATCGGATGATCAGGGCGGCTTCGCCTCATTGTTCCAGGCAGGAGGGACCCACAGGATAAGTTATACCCTGAGCCTTGTCCCGATAAAGGAACGTGAGAAATCAGTTTGGGATATTGTTGAAGAACTGAGAACGGACCTGGATAAGATGCCTGAGATAATCGACTTCAATTTGAGTACCAACGATAATATGGGCAGCTTTGGGGGCAATTCAGTGGACGTCGAGGTCTACGGGTATGACATCTCGGAAACAAATATTGTTGCAGAGGAACTTTCTGAAAAGATAAAAAAGATTCCGGGTACTAAAGATGTGACAATAAGCCGGGATAAATCCAAACCTGAACTTCAGATTATTTTTGATCAGAACAAAATGATGCTTAACGGGCTGAATACTGCCACTGTTGCAACAGCAGTAAAGAACAGGGTTGACGGACTGACAGCCACCCGCCTGCGGCAGTTTGGAGACGAATATGATGTGGTGGTGAGGTTTAAAAAGAGCTCTGTAAGTACACTTACTGATATCGAAAATATAGGTATAACAAATCCCATGGGGCAGGTGATCAGGCTCGGTGAGATAGCCCAGATTAAAGAATACTGGTCGCCTCCGAGTATTGAACGAAAGAGAAAAGAGCGTATCGTCAGAGTCTCATTCACTCCTTATAAGAGATCACTGACAGATATCCAGATCGATGTACAGAAAGCAATAGACGAGACTCCTCTGCCATCAGGTATCATGGTACAGATATCCGGAGCAATAAAGGAGCAGATGGATGCTTTCATGGATATAGCTTTCCTGATAATGGTAAGTCTAATCCTGGTGTACCTGGTTATGGCATCGCAGTTCGAATCACTGAAGATGCCCTTCATAATTATGTTCTCAATACCATTTGCCTTTTCCGGTGTGGCAATTGCGCTGTTTCTTACAAATACCACATTAAGTGTGATATCTGCGATTGGTGCAGTAATGCTTATAGGGATCGTTGTTAAGAATGCAATAGTGCTGGTTGACTTCATTAATCTTATGCGCGACCGAGGGAATGAACTTTATGAAGCAATAGCAATTTCTGGCAGATCGCGTCTGAGACCTGTCCTTATGACCTCAGCAACCACTATCCTGGGAATGTTCCCGCTGGCACTGAGCTCAGGATCGGGATCGGAACTCTGGAGCCCAATGGGTGTTGCCGTAATAGGAGGACTTATGTTTTCAACGGTGGTAACACTTATTCTTGTACCTGTGGTCTATGCAATATTTTCAAAGCGGGGAGAGAGAAACAAAAGCCTTGCTGTATATTCGGACTTTGATTTTATGAACAGCAATAATGGTAATTCAAATTAGGTTGCTAAGTTAAATAGTGGTTATGAAAGCAATAATGATAATATTCAATCAGGCCCATTCCGAAAAGGTTGATTACATGCTGGATAAGCTGGGAATAGGCGGCTATTCCCTGTGGGAAAATGTCCAGGGCAGAGGTACATCTACCGGTGTTCCACACCTTGGTACCCATACATGGCCCGAAATAAACAAGAGTGTCCTAACAGTGGTAGATGATGATCTGGTCGATACTGTACTTGATAAAATAAAGAAAATTGATAATGTCAATAATGAGGTAGGTATAAGGGCCTTTGTCTGGGATATACTGAAGACTGTCTGAAAAGTAATCCGGACACAACCTTATTATTATGCACTGACACTACCGGTGGTGAACTCGTCCTGAATTCACGGACTTCATCATTAAGTAATAACGTCGTTTGTTTCAGCAAATGGGGTAAGGGGAGCGGTCACTACCCGCTCCCATTACCCCATTCTACTGAAGGGCGCCTGTCATTCCGGGCGCCAGCGAGGAAGCGAGTCCTGATTTATCGTGATGCTCCAGGCGTCTTGATCTTACGCAGCCATCTATACCGGTCGAAGTCCGAAGATAATACCCCGGGATTTTTCTAAAATAGATTACGTCGCATATTTTGAGTATGTTATGAAGGTTTCCGCAGGAAAGTGAAAATCTTTCAAAAAACCTGAAATATAAAAGGTCTTACCTCTTTCAAATAGGGGGTGAAGGCTGAAAAAAGCTATAAATAATTATTTATTATCAAATAATTGGATA
>CAYQBZ010000503.1:0-2551 GCA_964415855.1 uncultured Rikenellaceae bacterium | reverse complement strand
ACCATATAATAACCGAAGGATGGTTCTTGTCTCTTTCAACCATGCGCCTCATCCTGTCTATGTGTGCTGCGGCCCATTCGGGCTTGTCTGCCAGGGTCACATCTTTGTTATACCCCATACCATGTGATTCTATATCAGCTTCATCGACAAGATAGATCCCGTATTTGTCACATAATTTATACCATAACTCCTGTTGGGGATAGTGTGAAGTTCTTACAGCATTTATATTGTTGCTCTTCATCATCCTGATATCTTTCAGTAATATCTCCTCACCAACAACATGACCGTTATATTCGTCGTGTTCGTGTAGATCAACTCCTTTTATATATATTGCCTTCCCATTTACAAGTAGCTGGGAGTTGACGATCTCCACTTTCCTGAATCCGATCTTTGCACTTATACTTTCCAGTATATTCCCGCTGCCATCTTTAAGACTGAGCACCAATGAATACAGGTTTGGTTTTTCAGCAGACCATTTCTTTATAACCGGAAGGCTCTTTGCAAAACTTACTTGCCCGGATCCACCTGTCATCCTAACCTGTTGAGGTTCAGTGAATATCTTATCGGAACCATCATAAAGTGAGGCATCAACAGTAAATTCGCCGTCAGCCATTGACGGGCTTTTCAGGGAAACCTTTATATCAAGGGCTCCGTCATTATAATCATTTACGAGATCTCCGACTGCAAAATAATCCTGAATAAAGGTCTTTGGCCTGGCATGAAGGAAAACACTTCGCTGGATCCCGCTCAGACGCCAGAAGTCCTGGTCCTCAAGATAGCTTCCGTCGCTCCACCTGTATACCTCAACCGCAATACTGTTGTTACCTCTCCTGAGGTATTTCGTTATATTAAATTCGGCAGGTGTCTTGCTATCCTGGCTGTAACCCACCATCTCTTCATTTACCCATACATAAAATGCTGAGCTGACCGCTCCGAACTGAAGGAACACTTCCTTGCTCTTCCAGTCTGATGGTACCCTGAAGGTCCTCTTATATGATCCCACAGGGTTCCAGTCGTGATGAAGGTACGGGGGATCTTTCCTGAACGGATAGCCGGCATTTACATAGAGCGGGACACCGTAGCCCTTCATCTCCCAGTTCGACGGTACTTCAATATCCTTCCAGTCGCGGGTATCATAATCATCTTTGAAAAACCAGAATGGCCTGTCGTCGGGGGATTTTACCCAGTTGAACTTCCATAGTCCGTCAAGGGAGATATAATTTGGTGAATCAGCCTCTTCTCCTGCCAAAGCATCCTGTTCATCCGGAAAACTTATCATTGTTGCATGCGGATCTTCCCTGTTAATGTTAAACAATTCAGGGTTTTCCCAGTCGCGTGGTTCCTTTTCCGTGAAAGGGACTCCTTCATATTTATTGTATCTCTTACATGCTCCTAACACGATTATGGTCATCAGGACAAAAAATAAAATTCTCTTCATAACAGTTAATTTTTTTCGTCTGCAAAGTTAATAAAAATCGGTAAGCGCACTATCGCTTCTCCCCGGGTAAAAACTGCCCATCTCAGACAGAACCAGCTATCAGCTTCTTCTCAGTATCTTTTCCACGATTAGTATATCTGAACTTGAATTAACATTGATGAGGGCCCGTTTCACTTCATCGTTATCATCAAGGTCCATATAGCTGATCTTCACCTCTTCAAGGAATTTCCATACTGCATATTGGTGTTTATCCCTGAGGTATTTTTCAAGAGGTCCGCAGAGAGTTCTTTTATAAATCGAGTGAAGGGGTTCTATAAGACTGCTTATGCGTGGTATCAGTACATCGCATGTATCACCGGTGAAACGGTCTATCTGCTTAATGATGATCTCTCTGTCAAGAAGTGGCATGTCTCCCCCAAAAACAAACAGTGCCTCTTTTTTTGAATACTTCATTGCAGCGTGTATACCACCAAGCGGGCCGGTATTCCGGAATATATCAGCTACAATTGAAAAATCCTTAAATTGTTTATAAATTTCAGGTGTGTTCGTCACAATGACAAGCTCTTCGAAAATATCGCTTATCGTATCAGCTATCCTGGAGATGATACTTCGTCCATCAACAAGCATCGTTGATTTTGTAATGCCACGGAACCTCGTACTGTCTCCTCCTGCAAGTATTACACCTGAAATATTATCCACCATTAGAACAGTCCGGTAATAACTCCATTATTATCAATATCTATATTTTCAGCGGAAGGAACAGCAGGCAGACCCGGCATCCTCATAATAGTACCTGCTATCGGAACAATAAAGCCTGCTCCCGATGAAAGTACTACTTCCCTTATCTTGACAGTGAATCCTGTTGGCCTGCCCTTCCTTGAAGGTTCATCAGAAAGCGATTTCTGGGTCTTTGCAATGCATACTGCAAGGTCCCCCAGGTCCAGTTTTTCAATTCTTTCAAGCTGGTTCTTGGCCTGCACTGAATATTCAACGTGTCCGGCGCCGTATATCTGGGTACATATGGTATCAATCTTTTTAACAAAGGGCCATGAGAGATCATAAAGTGGTTTAAAATGATTTTCGCTGCTGTTCACGGCTTCCACAACCTTATCT
>CAYQBZ010000502.1:0-2552 GCA_964415855.1 uncultured Rikenellaceae bacterium | reverse complement strand
CCCTGATAGTGGATAACAAGGTGATTGCCACTCCCGGAGGTAATATGGCATCGATGGTGGCATTCAATATTGATAATGGAAACGTGATATGGGAGACGGAACCACTGAATGAAGGGACTCAATATACAAATCCCCTGTTGATCGAGGAGAAGGGGATGAAAATTATTGTTACTCATACCACAACATATATAATTGGCGTAAATGCTGCTAACGGAAGGCTGCTGTGGAAATTCAATTTTGCAGAGGTGAATGATGACAAGAGAGGTGGCAGGAATTATATCCAGACACCGGTATACCGCGATGGTTTCCTTTTTGCTGCCAACGGGTACGGACAGACTGCTGCAAAGATCAAACTCAGCTGGGATGGGAGCGATCCTACACTGGTATGGAAAAATCCGGAAATAAATCCGCATGTAGGCGGCATGGTTCTGGTAGGGAATCTGATATACAGCTCAACTCACGACAGTAATTCACGCGGAAGGTGGATTTGCGTTGATTGGACTACCGGAAAAACATTGTGGGCAACACTATGGAAAAATAAGGGATCAGTAATTTCGGCAGAAGGTTTACTGTACATTTATGATGAACAGTACGGAAATGTAGCGCTTGTAAGGCCAAACAGTGAGAAACTTGACATTATAAGCTCATTTCAGGTTAAAAAAGGTGATGGTCCATACTGGTCCCACCCTGTCATTAACAAAGGGAGATTGTTCGTCAGACATGGTGATTATATGGCAGTCTACGACATCAAGGCTAAATAATATCCTCGTTATGAAGCGCACATCCGGTTTATTATTATCATTATTCTTGGTTCCTCTCCTATTCTGAAATATAGGACATATAATACAGCAAGTAAGGAGCAAGATATAAAAAATAGCAATAAAAACCAACAATATTACGCCCTTTCAGGGCTTAAGTTTTACTTAGATCGCAGGCCCCCGGTTGTCACCGGGGGTTATTCACATTGCGCTGCGGTTGCAGCGCTTCATGCCGGTGTGGCCTCATTTAAGGCTTTGTACCCCTGAATGTAGGATAAGAACGCCAAAACTGATAAATAATCTCCTGCTTAAGGTCCTGTCTCTCCTCATAGGATGATCCATATATATTGCATATTTTATGGACCATATTTTCATTCCGGATAATATGCTCTAAAAACTCTTTTTCGAGACCTGTTTTTAACATGCAGATTCTTTTAGAGTATTAGTTGAAAAAAAATGAGATTAACTACACCACAAACCGGAAATTATCACAAATTCTAATAGAAGTGTACGATAAAAAACAGTAAATTAGTATGTTAGATTGATACATACTATAGTGTCCCGACTTACGCCAGGTTATTATTGCCTTTTAGCCTCTCTGCTGACGGGTGGTTCTTTTCCGGAATGTATTTCATATAGCCTCCTGAATGTCTCCTTTGAAGCTTCAACCAGTTCAGAATAAGGTTGATCAGTGACATTAAGGAATCCGATATTATAATTTTCACCGTCATTTCGTCCTGTTGGAGGCTGGTCCATCCATTGGAACCAGTGTGCTCCGATAAGGGCAGGATGAGCTGCACCGTTCTCGACATAATACCTGTAGGCTGCACCTCTCTCTTCCTGGCTGATGGTTTGTGCCAGACCCGGAGCAAGTCCCCTGCCGGGTGTCCCGAAGTGAAACTCACCTATAATAACAGGAAGTCCGGTGAGATCATACACCCTCTTTAGCTTTGCTTCTGTGTCATACCCGTAAATATTCAGGCTGAAAACATCAAATCCTGTTGATGCTCTTATCAGATCATCAGGTGGTGTCCCTCCGTATCGTAATCCAAGGTTCAGGTGATTAGGATCATATTTCTTAACAGCATCGTTTACAATACTTACAAATTTTGAAAATGTATCGTATACAAAAGCTTTTCTACGTTCTGGAGTATCACCCTCTGTGAGGTATCTTTTAAGTGCATTCTGCATTGGCGTCTCCTCACCTGAAAGGATTACATTAACAAGATCAGCCTCCCTGCCCGGCCATGGTGGCTCATTTCCAAGGAAATACCCGAGCAGGAAAGGATCATCCCTGAGAGGTGTACATTGCCTTGCAGCTGCAGAATCCACAACAGACTTATAATCAGGAGCATATACGTCTGGCATACCCATTGCACCGGTCTCTATTCCCCATCCCCGCAAGGTAGCCACATAAGCAATTCTCCGGCTGCCTTCAAGTGTGGCATCCGACCAGTTACCTATTGTATTAAGTCCCCAGTTATTCATCCTCCGTATTGTCATATCAGTCCATTTGGCGTACCAGTCAGGACCATAGCGACGGTACAGGTTCCAGGTGTAAAACGAATAATTAGGCCCCCTTCTTCCCTGTCTGCCCGGCATTGCAAGTTCATCGGACGGAGGTATTGCAGTAAATATATATTCCCGTCCCTGAACCCGGGAGAACGATGATCCTGAACCTATACCACAACTGCCGGTTGAAAAGAACAGGTTTCCTTCAGGATCGACAAACCACCACCTGCCATCTATCTTTTCCACCCGGAAGAAACCTGTTGCTTTCACTTTGGTACCTGT
>CAYQBZ010000501.1:0-2553 GCA_964415855.1 uncultured Rikenellaceae bacterium | reverse complement strand
ACCTTGTATCCGTCGGTTTGTAAGTAGCCCTTGAAGTCCCTGAGAAGTTTTACCGGCCCCTCCCTGGACCTCCCGGTATTGTAATCAAAGAGCACCGTTTTTTCAAGCGGACTATGGTATATCCAGTGGTAACCTCGATGTGTCTTGCCCTTCTTCTGCTTGTCAAGCACAGGTATCGGGGTCTCATCTACCTGCAGGTACCCTTGAGAGAGCACTCTGTGCTTTAAGGTGTCATACAGTGGCTCCAACAAATTGCATATGCTTTCCTGCCAGCCATTGATTGTAGAAGAGGATAACTTGATGTCTTCTCGTTTAAATCGTTCTATCTGGCGATACACCGGTAGGTGATCAGCAAACTTATCCACCATAATCTGAGCAAGTAATCCCGGTCCGGCAATACCTTTTTCTATAGGGAAAACAGGAAGTTCAGCAATAACACCCTTGTGTTTTTCAAGGTTCTTATCAGTAACAGCAATATATTTTGGACGAATAAAACGTTTGATATACAGTTTTGCCGGAACAAGCTCCAGTTGATCTGTTACTTCTTTGCCAATACACTTCATCTGGGAAGTATCTTCCTCTGGCTCCAGAACAATTTCTTCTACCGGTAAATGCTCAGGTAGTGCAACACGACCAGGATGTTCTTTTCGCTTGTTCTTTTCCCGAACGTAGGTAATCGTCTCTTTTTCTTTTTCCGGGTCTTCATCTTCAGGTACATCAAAGGGCAGAGATAGTTGATTCTCGTCTACATTGGATATGAAGCGCTCCCTTTTTGCACCATAAAGTAACCGATTCATCTGATCGATCTGGAACTGCATTTGACTGACCTGAGATTGAAGGCCGCTGGCCAGATTAACCAGCTCTTCTTTTGTCATATTTTCCAGTGCCTTTGACATGTGTTAAAGCTAAAGAAACACAGCCATTTAGCGAAGAAAATCACTGTAAAGTTCTACACAAAAAAAGTGTCAAAATTTGAAAAAAACAGTGCCGGAAAATTGCTTGTCACTCTTGTTTTACAGGTGTTTCCGGAAGCGTGTAACGGATACGTTTTTGAAGGTTTTTGATGGACAGGCCATCCATAATCATCACCAACTGTGCATAGCTCAAGGTTATACTTCCTGCCCGGGCATCATACCTGGGAAGTTCAAAGGTGCCTTTCTCCAAGCGCTTGTAGTAAAGCAAATATCCGGATCCCTGCCAGTGCAACAGCTTGACCTTATCTCGCCGCTTATTAATAAAGATAAAAACCTCTCCTCCTGTCGGGTTGCTGCCTAGATTATTACGAACCAAACCGGACAAGGCATCAAAACTTTTTCTCATATCCGTGGGATGACTGTACAGGTGAAAGGTGTTTTCTGCGGTCAGTGCGAACATGGCTATGGATTTAAAAGCGTTTTCAGCACCAGGGGATCAACACCCTCCGGGCACATGACCCGTATGCCATTGGGATACAGAAAATGTAACTGCCCGGGAACATGTACTGGATCTGGCTCTGTATCTGGCTTAACCTGTACTGGAATGAAACCGGGAGTTTCATCTGAAACTTCTGCTCCAGAAAATTCCTCGCGGTACTTCTTTGCCCAGTATTGGAAGGTTGATAAAGCAAGACCCTTTTGCTTGCAATAGATCTTTTGTGACTGCTTGCTACTCCTGCAGGACTCAACATGAGAGTACATCTCAAACCTGGAGTATCTTTGGATTTTTCGCATTCGCCAAATCTACGCACTCATCACCAGAATTAAATGACGGGGTTGGTAGGACGGATACGGCAAGTGAACATTTTGACTTATTTGATATTTGGGCAAGTGGATTAGGTTCTTTATTATCAATTGTAACTTTTGAAATAATCGTCTATGTTCGAAAGCATAGACTTAGATAAAAACGCATTGTGGATAAATGGGCAGCATTATTAAAAAACACCGACGATTGACATGACTATTTTTGTAAAATTGTTTAACTATGATGCTACATGAGGTTGAATTATATCCAACAAATCCGGAGAATGGTAAAAGTATCTTTCAGAATATCTTAGGATTAAAATTGAATGTTGATAATCTTGGCTTATTCGTTTATGATCCTGGACATTAAGGTTGGGCGTCCTGCATAGAGACAGACACAAACCACAGATAATGATATAGTATGGGGGGTTCAAACGAAATAAAACTTGGAAATGTTCAAGAAACATTATTACTTCCATTATGGGGAAGGGCAATTGAGACAGAAAAAGAAAAACCTCTTCTGGTAGATAATAAAGCTGTTTCCATTGTAACCAATATTCCCTACGATTTTTCCGTAATTGCGAAAAATATCAATAATTTATCCAGGCTTTCATGGATTGCGAGAAGTATTTACTTTGATAAAAAAATAAAAGTATATAGCTGAATCAGACAGAAGGCATTTTATTGCTAAGTCAGTTTTTGATACCAGGTGGTATGATAAGATTGAGAAAAAAAATAATGTGATGCTGCTTATTGCGGGTGTCCATTATTATTTTGATGAATCTGATGTGAAACGACTTTTTATCGATTTCCATACCTTTCTTCCATGAGCAGA
>CAYQBZ010000500.1:0-2554 GCA_964415855.1 uncultured Rikenellaceae bacterium | reverse complement strand
GAAGTTATGATAATAAGGTCTTAAGTCCTATTGTCTGTTTCCGTCTGAGAGACTGTACTTTCGCTTTACCCAGCCTGATATATTCTATTAAGGGCCGTCCTGCCGGGCAAGCCCAGGTACATGATCCGCATTCAAGGCAATCAGTAATATTTTCATTTTCAGCTCTCTCAAATAATCCCTTTTCGGTTAATGTCATCAGGAGGTAAGGCTGGAGTTTCAGTACGCATACCGAAATGCATTTCCCGCACCTGATACATGGAGATACCGGACGTCTCACTGACTCATCCTGGTTAAAGAGGATAACTCCTGAGGTGCCCTTTGTTACAGGAACATCAGTATTGCAGATTGCTTTACCCATCATCGGACCTCCTAATACAATCTTACCGGTATCACCGGGTATCCCGCCGGCATGATCAATCAGCTTCCCGACAGGTGTTCCAATTCTTACCAGGTAGTTACCGGGACTTATCATTGATTTCCCTGTAACGGTTACTACTCTTTCGAATAATGGTTTATTTTTCTGGACAGCCTCATAAACAGCAAAAGCTGTTGCCACATTGTGGACAATCACACCAACATCTACAGGCAGCTTACCGGAAGGTACTTCCTTGTTGACAATGGCTTTAATAAGTTGTTTTTCAGCTCCTTGTGGGTATTTTACCTTCAGGGGGTGAACAGTTATTCCGGGATATGCCCTGGTAAGATCATTAAAATGTTCAATTGCATCTGTCTTATTATTTTCAATTCCGATTTTAGCGTTGTCTACTTTCAGGGCTTTCATCATTATTTTAATACCAACAAGAATCTCATCTCCTTTTTCCAGCATCAGGCGATGATCGGAAGTAAGATAAGGTTCACATTCCACACCGTTTATTATCAGTGAATTGCATTTCTTTCCATCCGGTACGCTAAGCTTAACATGTGATGGGAAAGCTGCTCCTCCCATACCAACAATGCCGCAATCGCGACATCTGTTTATGATTTCCTCATCGATTATTGATATCTCGGTTTTCAGGTCTGTGCTTCTGTCTATTGTTTCAACCCATTCATCTCCTTCAACATCGATGAAAAATGCCTCCTGTTTATATCCGGTTGAATCTGTGACAGTATCAATTTTGATAACCTTACCCGATGCTGATGAATGTATGCTGGCTGAAACAAATCCTTTTCCTTCTGCAAGAAGCTGGCCTGTTCTTACATAATCGCCTTTTGCAACCAGTGGTACTGCTGCAGCTCCCACATGCTGGGAGAAGGGTATGGTAATGATCCTGGGAACAGGCATATTGCTAATCGTGACCTTTGCTGTGAGCTTATTTTCAGGGGGATGGATACCCCCAACAGGAAATGTTTTCAACATGGAAATATTTTTATAAATGCCTTTTATTCTATGCATAATGCGATGTTACCTCTAATATATTTTTCTGCCCGGAGACAGAGCAGTTCACTTCAATAATGGTTTCTGCAGGACATTCTGATATACACTTCCCGCATAGTGTACATTTATCCGCATCTATGTATGCTAGGTTGTTATCGATTGTAATGGCCTCATCTTCACAAAGTTTTATACACTTGTTACATCCAATACATGCAACTTTGCATGCTCTCCGTGCCTGAGCGCCCCTGTCGTGGCTGGAGCATGCCACATAAATTTGCCTGTTATCCTTTGTCTTTTTCCGTAACTCTATAATGTTTCTGGGACATGCCTTAATGCATGCACCGCAGGCCAGGCATTTATCATAGCTGATAACCGGAAGTCTCGTTGGTGCATCGATATAAATAGCATCAAAGGAACATGCTCTCACGCAGTCGCCGAAACCCAGGCAACCATAGCTGCAATCTGTCTCACCTGCGTAGAGAAGGTCTATTAACCTGCAGTCATAAGATCCGTCATAGAGTGAAGTGTAAGGTCTGTACTCCGGTCGGCCATTGCATAGAAGCACAGCAACCATCGGCTCCGAAACCGGGGCCGATTTTCCCAGTATACCTGCAACAAGTTCCATCACTCCATTTCCGCCTACCGGACAGTTGTATCCATCGAGATCATTCGCATTTACCAGCGCTTCTGCAAAATTACGGCAACCGGGGAATCCGCAACCTCCGCAATTTGCTGCCGGGAGCAAAGCCTGAATTGCATCAATTCTTGGATCTTCAGTAACCTGAAATTTCTGTGACACAAAGTACAGGATTACTGCTGCAAGAAAACCAAGCATTGTAAGACTTATGATTGTTATAAGAACAGTGTTACTCATCACCTGACTTTTAATCTGAAACTGAATTTTCTGTTGACACGTTTTCTGAAAAGAAACAGTATGAAATAGTAGGGAATAAGAATTACTACAGATGTCAGTCCTGAAAGCAGCTCAGATACCTTTATGGAAGTTAGGACCAACAGGCATGCAATGACAATAATCAATGGAAGTACATAACCAAGAAACAACGCGGCAAAACCCATCGAACGTTGCATAAGTATTGTAACAAGGTCACCCGGTCTGACACTGTAGTATCCGTTTATGTCAATTGTCTTTTCTGTACTCCCGGATACTTTACATGATGA
>CAYQBZ010000499.1:0-2561 GCA_964415855.1 uncultured Rikenellaceae bacterium | reverse complement strand
ACCTTTCATCATTCCGGAAATATCAATACCATACTTCTGCAATAGCCATGCAAAGAACAGACCAAATACTGTTCCAACCAGGGAACCGGCCAATCCTATCATTACGGATTCATAAATCATGGTCCTGTAAATATGCCCTTTCTCCTCTCCCATTGCAAGTCGGATACCTACCTCGCCATAGCGCCGCAGACCACCAAGCAGGCCGGCATTCCAAAGTACCAGCGACATTGCAAAAATGAATATAGTGGAAATATATGTCGACCATAACTTCACCATATCCACGTATGTAGCCATATTTCCCTGCTGACCAAGACTCTTCATGACAGGTGCAAATTCGTCATTTCCTGCCGGATGTGAAGAAGTGAATTCTCCAACCAGTTTCTTCGCAGTATCATCATCGTAAAAGCCGTCGGTAAAGTATCCAACAATCTCTCCGGCAGCATCGTCCATATTAAGAGCTGTCCTGACATCACCAATATCGGCAATTATTGTCCCCCTGTCGAGCGCTTCATGACCAAGCGATACTGTACCGGATACTATAAAATTATAGAATGTCATGCTGCCATCCATGGTAGATCCGATAAGTGTAACCTTTGCCCCGGGATCAACATTCAGTTTGTCAGAGAATCTTTCACTCAGGAGAGCCTCTCCCCTCCCGGCCGGCAGCCTGCCCCTGACGAGTGATTTTTCCAGATTCAGTCTCTGTATCTCCTTTGAACCCGGAGTAAGAAGATCGAGTCCAAGACCCATTGCAGGACCCTGGGAGCGTGTTTCTCCATTTTCATCAGGAACATCTATCAGTCCTCCGAAGCGTATCCGGGGGGTCCATTCAACAGATGGAAACTGTTCCTTAATATCATCCAGCAGTGCTCCTGCATTAATAAGTGCGAGATCATTAGGTACCTGGTCAACATTCTCGTCATATCCTCTTGTCATCACTTTAAGATGGCCTGTAAAGAACCTGGCATTTATCTCAATTGTATCACCCATTAATCCGTAGATATATGCATGCATAAGAACGGTAAGCATTACACCGAGTGCAACTACTATTACAGGCAGCCTGCTGCGGGTTTTATCCCTTATCAGTCCTTTTAACAAAAAATCTATCATTGTATTTTCCCCCTTAATGCTTCTGTTGGATTCATTTTTGCAATTCTCCTGGACGGCCAGTAGCTAACTATGGCTGTTACCATTGTAAGTATTAGAACAGTAGAAACAACCAGTCCTGCACTATAAATAGGATAAAGGGTTTGTGCTATGGCCATTCCATACTGACTTGCATCCAGAGGTAAAGTCCATCCTGCTTTAGCCTGCCATATAAGGAAAGGCATCCCGTATGCCGCAGAGACAAGCGCTGACAGAACAGCATGCATTGTACCTTCTACGGTAAACAGTCCAACAACCTCGCGTCTTGTATATCCAAGTGCAATATAGGTGCCTATCTCTTTCTGCCTCCGGAAGATCGAAAGTACCTGGGTATCGAAAATGGCGAGCATGGCAAGCATCAGCAGGATGAAATACAGGATCGACTGACCCGATGATTTCATTTTGATAACTTCGTCAACTGAAGCTGTTAATAGCTCTTTTGGCTTGTGCGTCCATCCGGGAATTTCCGGTCTTGCCATTTCACTGTCTTTATAGGTCAGAATAGTCGCTTCGTCCGGAAGGTTAAGCATAGATCTGAGTTTTTCGATAGGGATATAGATCTGTCCCTTATCCACGGAAGGTACACTAACAGAAAATACACCGGTGATGAATATTTCAGATGCATCGAAAGTTCCATTCGCATCGCGCCACTGTATCATCACCCTGTCTCCCACATCCACCTTGAGATTTTTTGCCATCAACGACCCTATTATACATGGTATTGCATCTGTCATAAGAGTATCGAGCTTAGCCGTTGGAAGGAGAAAGATATCCTGTTCCGGGTCGATACCTTTAATCATTACAGGCTGTATTCTTCCCTGCGGGTAAATGGATCCCTGGGTAATCAGGACAGGTTCCATCTCTCCCTGTTCAATCTCAACTGCCAGCTGTTCAGGAATTACTGCATGGCTTTCACTGAACGTAAAGGGATCGTATGGATCAAAATCTTTCTGCCAGTACTGTCCTTCTCCTATCTCCCAGTTTGTCATATCAGTCTTTGCCTGGTGATCCCATCCTGCCATTATTCCTTTCATCCAGATAATGACAACGAATGAGAACGAAAGGACGATCACGTTAAGCCAGGTTCTCAGTCCGGCACCGATAAGATTCCGGAATGCCAGTTTTATTGCTATTTTCATAGTAATATCTTTTAGTTAGATACGGTCTCTTCGTGGTCAATCCTGCCGTCAATAAGGTATATCTTACGGCGCAGATAACTTATTACCTTTTCGTCGTGGGTGGCAAAGAGGAATGTAGTATTGAGATCCCTGTTCAGTTGTTCCATTGTCCTGAGTATATTATGCGAGTTGGCCGCATCCAGGTTAGCTGTAGGTTCGTCAGCCAGTACAAGAGAAGGCTTTTTCACCATGGCACGCGCTATTGCCACCCGCTGGCATTCACCTCCGGAAAGCTGT
>CAYQBZ010000498.1:0-2568 GCA_964415855.1 uncultured Rikenellaceae bacterium | reverse complement strand
CTCCGTATAAGCAGGAACAATTCAATATCAGCCAGAGAGTTTGCTGCAGAACTTATTAAGCATAACTACCGCGAAGGATGGTCTCTGCCTGATATGCCTGTATAACTTCATTTATAAGGTACCCGTCAGAACATCCCCGTTCCTGATAACAAGTTTTCCGTTACATAGCACGGTGTGAAGCTGAAAGTGGTGCTCACCCCCTGTGATATGAAATTAATATCCCGTAAAGATGAAAAAAGTTGTTTCTTCAATCCTGCTCTCCTTACTGCTGATCTCTTTTACAGCAAACCGGATGATACTAACACCGGGGAAGAATGTGTCCGGCGACCAGGCTGATACTTTGCAACTTATAACCGTAACATCTCCTGCCTATTGCTCCGATGTTTCCGGTAATATACCTGTGAAGTTCATTGCTCCAGGGGCAAAAAGTGTAACCATAAAATGCTGGATCAGTGATAATAACTGGGGACATGACTCCATTTTCCCGCCTGTCAGGGTCAATATGGAAGGTGAAGGAGAGTTTATCTTCCCCGCCGGTCATTTCCCTCACGGACCAACCTGTATAAGGATAATTTCTGACCATGATATGTGTTCGCTGCAGCTTTATAATACGGGTGGTATATTGTGGAACGAGGGGATACAGGCTCCTCCTCCCCAGGCAGCAGGGATGGAACTGGCCTTTGAGGATGATTTTACTGGCCCTCTTTCAATTTCCCGGTCAGGTGTCGGTGAAACTTATTCTTCCAGGCATATTGACGGGAACTTCAGCAAACTTCCCTTTGCCGATTATGAAAGTGAAAAAAATCCATTTTCACAGAGGGACACATGGCTCAGGATCAGGGCAGACATAAATAAGGGTTCAACGGGTCTTATTTCATCGAGAAGAAGTGACAGCACATACAGCTGTGCAGTCAAATTCGGATATTTCGAATGCCGCTTCATTGCGCCCCTTTTCAACGGAAGCTGGCCCGCGTTCTGGGGTTGCACAGCACGGGGGAGAACACCCGCCACAAAATACTGCGATGAAATAGATATTATCGAAGCATATGGAAATGCGCCGGACCGGTACGAAGCCAACTGGCACATATGGGAGCAGAAACATACTTCCGCACCGAAGGTCGAATTCATACCTGTGACAAACCTGGGAGGAAGATCAAACTGGTCAGCCACACCCCACGTCTACGGGGTATTAATAAAACAGGACACAATATCATACTATTTTGACAACATTAAAGTATGGCAGCATCCTACAACTCCCTATTGCAAAACAACACCGTTCTATTTTATGATCAACCTTGCTCTCGGAGGTGGCCGAAGAACTTATGATCTGACACGCTATAATAATGTAGCAGATATGTATGTGGATTATGTAAGGGTGTTCCAATACAATTAAGACACTTTCCCGATCAGACCGGATATTTTTTTCCTGTCAGCTCTTCCGAAAGATCCCACAGGTGACGTGCAATTTCCAGGTCATGGGAAAGCGGAGTTGAATCAACTTTTCCCGGCCCGCCCTTCATCTCCCTGTATCCTGTCGGACCGAAATAATCCCCGCCCTGGACATCATTTCCAAGTGCCGCATACAAAACAGGCAGGGCGCCTTTTTCAGGGGAATGGGTAACCAGAGGACTAAAGGGAAGAAACAAATAGATCATCCACTTAGGTATATGCCTTACCAGTTCCGTAATACTTACTCCGGGATGCGCCGCGACAGATAATGTTTGCAGACCAGCTTTTTCAAGGCGCCTGTGTAGCTCATAGGCAAACATGAGACATGCCAGCTTACTCTGACGATATCCTCCCATCCTGGAATAGTGCTTTTCCCACTGCAGGTCATCAAAATTTATATTCCCGGTCTTATGTGCGTTGCTGCTGACAGTAACTATCCTTGAACCACCGGTATTTATTATAATGTCCAGAAGCAATCCCGTAAGCAAAAAATGACCGAAATAGTTGATACCCATCTGGCTTTCAAATCCGTCTTCAGTCCTGGAATATGGAGGGACCATGATACCTGCATTATTGATAAGCAGATCAAGCCTGTTATACCCAGAAACAAATGCCTTTGCAAAATTACGGACAGAAGCAAGGCTGCCGAGATCTATCTTCATTACCCTCACATCAGCAGCAGGTGTGTCTCTTATTATCGCCTCCCGTGCATCTTCAGCTCTCTCGCGGCTGCGACAGGCAATTACCACGGTCAGTTCCTTTTTTGCCAGACCCAGGGCTGTTTCATAACCCAGACCTGTATTCGCTCCTGTCACAATAGCTATCCGCCCTTTTTGTGAAGGGATTTTATCAATACTGAATTCTTCCATTTTTAAGTTAATTATCCAGGCTTAATTCCCGTCGTTTTAAGCTTCTGTTAAATATATTAATTAAAAAACCGGGCCTTATCTTTGCTCAATACTAATAAATTTCAATGATATTATTGTTTTGTCCCATATTATCTTTTGAAACAAATTAAGATATCTTTATATCTTCAAAGGTCTGGTAAATACCTGAATTTACAGTTATTTCTATATCGACATATAGAAAAAGTAACATCTCTTTAAAAAAAATATCAAA
>CAYQBZ010000497.1:0-2569 GCA_964415855.1 uncultured Rikenellaceae bacterium | reverse complement strand
GGCCGGTTTCCGTAGGGGCCTTACGCGAACGCTGAAGAAATATGCAGAGGATTCAGGTGCAACAGCAAAACTAAAATTCGACATCAACGGGGATGACTTTCGTGAAGGTCTCACAGCTATAATATCAGTTAAGGTTGCTGAACCACAGTTTGAGGGGCAGACGAAAACCAAGCTGGGGAACTCTGAGGTGATGGGAGCAGTGGACCAGGCCGTCAGCACCATGCTCACCAACTACCTGGAGGAAAATCCCAAAGATGCAAGAATCATTGTGCAGAAGGTTATTCTCGCTGCAACAGCCCGTCATGCGGCACGCAAAGCCAGGGAGCTCGTTCAGCGTAAGAATGTGCTTTCCGGTTCGGGACTGCCGGGGAAACTGGCAGACTGCGCTGACCGCGACCCGGCAAACTGTGAAATATACCTGGTTGAAGGTGATTCGGCAGGCGGGACAGCCAAGCAGGGACGTGACAGGAAATTTCAGGCGATCCTGCCACTGAGAGGTAAGATATTGAATGTTGAAAAAGCTATGCAGCACAGAATTTACGAGAGCGAAGAGATTAAGAACATATTTACGGCTCTTGGTGTCAATATAGGAACCGATGAAGACAGTAAAGCCTTGAATCTTTCAGGACTGAGGTACCATAAGATAATCATCATGACTGATGCAGACGTTGACGGCTCGCATATTACAACTCTTATCATGACCTTCTTTTTCAGGTATATGCAGGATCTTATAAAATGCGGTAATATATTTATTGCCACACCTCCCCTGTATCTGATTAAAAAGGGTAAATCTGAAAGATATTGCTGGACTGAAGAGGAGCGGGAGGCAGCTGTTGCAGAGATGGGACAGGGAAAGGAGTCTTCAGTTGCCATTCAGCGATACAAAGGTCTTGGTGAAATGAATGCTGAGCAGTTATGGTCCACAACCATGAATCCGGAAACAAGAACTCTCAGGCAGGTAACGATAGAGAGTGCTGCTGAAGCTGATCATATTTTCTCGATGCTCATGGGAGATGAGGTGCCTCCGCGCAGGGAATTTATCGAAACACATGCCAGATACGCCAGGATAGACGTTTAAACTTATGACAGCCTGCATTTTGAGTATTATACCATTATAAGGTCAGCGGTATCAACTATTCTGCAAGGATCAGTTCCTTGATTACCTCTTCGATCCCATGGGAAATTTTCTGTGAGGTACCACCGTAATTATTAATTATAATACAGAAAACCATCTCCTTGCCTGATGCTGAGGTGACATACCCGGCATAACTGCGAATCCTTGTCATTGAACCGCTCTTGGCTTTTAGTCTTGATTCAAAAAGGGGATCCCGGAAATAATTAACAAGAGTGCCGTTCTTCCCGGCATCCGGAAGTGACCTGTAAAATTCCGGAAAATACTCTGACCTATTCCTCATATATAACAGCAAATCTACTATCCCCTCTGCAGTAACTGCATTAAGAGGTGAGAGTCCGCTGCCGTCTTCAATATATGTTCCACCGGTCTTGATACCGGCACGGATAAGAAAGCTTTTAATAATGCCGGCTCCGGCTGCAGTGGAACCATAGTTACTGAATTGTTTCCCCAGTTCCTTAATCAGGTGCTCGGCAAACAAATTGACACTTTCATGGTTCAGCACTTCAATAATATCGGTTAAAGGCGGTGATACAATATCACAGATATGAGCCATCTCCTCCGATGAAGTCCTCTTTTCCAGTCTGTAGGTTGAAGGCTTCTTATTTAATGTAATCCCTCCTTCCACAAGCTTATTGTTCAATACCTTTGCTAAAAGATGCGGAGGATCGGCTATAGACGCTTTCAGAATAAAATCATCCCTATTGACAGGTACTGTTCCTGCGAGCCACCCACTGGTACTGTAGGGTGCAGCAAAAACATAGCCTTTATCTGTTGTACCTTCTGCCATAAGCCAGTTTGAAAGTGCCGCATCGCATTCCTCAGGTACAACAGAGGTTATTACCGGCACAGAGCTGTCGCCTGATGTTTTGAGATGGATTTTGCAGGTATTGTCAAATGCAGATAGTCCGAAGGCTCCTGCCCCGTAGTAATTGCCTGCATCCTCCCAGAGCCATTTGGCGGGTACCGGCAGGAAGTCATAGTACGAATCATCGCTTATTACCCTTCCGTCTATTTTCCTTATGCCAAGTTTCTTAATTTCAGCAACCCATCTGTCAGTGAAATTCAGGTAATGATCCTGAAAATATTCGGAACCAAGTGTGGGATCACCTCCGCCACGTATTATAATATCTCCTTTCAGTCTGCCTGTCCTTCTTTCCAGGATCCCCGTATATCCCACAATGGTTCTGAAAGTATATTGAGGACCAAGCATTTCAAGAGCCGCGGCTGTTGTTATCAGCTTCATTACTGAAGCAGGTGCCAGGCTCTTGCCCGGGTTGTATTCTGCCACCATCTCACCATTTTCCGCTTCAGCGGCGCAGTATGATACTGAAGCGTGTATCATGGCGGAATCGGCAAGAAATCTTTCAAGTGCGCTTTCCTGGGGGTAAAGGCATGGTGACAGGCATATTAATAAGAAAATAAAAAAAGTCTTCA
>CAYQBZ010000496.1:0-2569 GCA_964415855.1 uncultured Rikenellaceae bacterium | reverse complement strand
TTAAGTGCAAGTCTTCTATATTCATCACTTGGTGATGTGCCGTTCACAGATGACTTCGGTAACCTGGAACGAACATTCAATCCGAATGAATTTGCACTGGACGCCGGGTATTCAAGACTTTTTGCAGATCATCTTTCCGGCGGTATTGCATTCAGGTTCATCTATTCAAACCTTACCGGAGGATCTTTCGCAGGAGGAGTTGCTACCAAACCCGGAATCTCTTTTGCTGCTGACATCTCCGGTTATTACCAGAGAGATATATCATTATTCAGTAAAGACGGTGAAATTGGTTTTGGACTCAATTTTTCCAATATAGGATCAAAGATGAGCTATTCCGATTCACAGACATCTGATTTTATTCCAATGAATATGCGTCTGGGTACTTCCGGGACCGTTCACCTGGACTCATATAATTCGATTACTGCAACTATTGATATCAACAAGCTTCTTGTTCCCACACCTCCCGTTTACAGTATTACTAATCCCGATAGCATAATCTCCGGCAAGGACCCTGATGTGTCTGTCCCGCTTGCAATATTTCAGTCATTCTATGATGCCCCTGGCGGATTCAAGGAAGAATTGCACGAGTTAACCTATTCATTTGGTCTTGAATACTGGTACAATAACCAGTTTGCTATCAGGGGAGGTTATTTCCATGAAAACGAAACTAAAGGGAACAGAAAGTACTTCACTGCAGGTGCAGGATTCAGGATGAAGATTTTCACTCTTGATTTGTCCTACCTCATGCCCCTCGCGCAGAACCACCCTCTGGCAAGAACGCTTCGGTTTTCACTGGCTTTCGATTTTAATGCGTTAAGAAACGCCAGCAGGTCACGGGGATGAAAATTCGTATTGGCCAGGGAATTGATTTTCACCGCCTTGAGAATGATTTGAATTTATGGCTGGGAGGTGTACTGGTACCTTCTGCCTTAGGATGCGTCGCACACTCCGACGGGGATGTGCTGCTTCATGCCATTTGCGATGCACTTCTCGGAGCTGCCGGATTAAGGGATATCGGTCATTATTTCCCCGATACAAGTGCAGAATATAAAGAAATCGATAGTAAGATCCTTCTCAGGAAAACAGTTGACCTTATCAGGGGAAAGGGATATAAAGTGATTAATATAGACAGTACTGTATGCCTGGAAAATCCTAAAATATCCCGGTACGTACCGGAAATGAAGGCGATCATATCTTCAATAGTTGAAACAGTGCCCGATGATGTGGCAATAAAAGCCACAACTTCTGAAAAACTCGGTTTTACAGGAAGAGAAGAGGGAATCTTTGCCATAGCAGTAGTTCTCCTGTCAGAACAGTGAGGATAGCGTAACGGATATCCCTTATATTGAATTATTTATCTCCTTTCCGCGCCAAGGGCTTTCTCGATTAAATCTTCATCAGCCAGATAAGGTACAGTAACCTTCAACCCGGGATTTTTTTCCATAGCCCGCAACAGGGTTGATAATGCTGCCGGATGTCTTGCCCAGCTCCTGCGGGCAATCCCGTTCATGACATCCCAGTGGAGCATCTTCCTTAGCTTTATTCCCGAATCATCGCTACCGTCCAGAACAAGGCCAAAACCTCCATTTATTACTTCACCCCATCCCACACCTCCTCCATTATGTAATGAGACCCAGGTTGCTCCCCTGAAAGCATCTCCAATTACATTCTGGACAGACATGTCGGCGGTGAACCTGGAACCATCATAAATATCTGATGTTTCCCTGAAAGGCGAATCAGTTCCGGACACATCGTGATGATCACGTCCAATTACTACAGGTGCAGAAATCCTTCCTTCCCTTACAGCTCTGTTGAAAGCATCTGCAAGTGCTATCCTGCCTTCGGCATCGGCATACAGGATCCTCGCCTGTGAACCCACTACCAGGTTGTTGGCGGCAGCATTCTTTATCCAAACGATATTGTCTTCCATCTGCTGCCTTATCGTAGCTGGTGAACTTACCAGCAAATTTTCAAGTATCTCTGCAGCAATTTTATCCGTAACCACGAGGTCGCTTGGATCATTGGAACAACAAATCCATCTGAAGGGGCCGAATCCGTAATCAAAGCAGTTTGGTCCCATAATATCCTGGACATACGAGGGATAGATGAATTCTCCGGAAGGTTTCATTATATCGGCACCTGCTCTTGATGCTTCCAGCAGGAAGGCGTTGCCGTAATCAAAGAAATAGGTCCCTTTCGCTGCATGCCTGTTAATGGCGTCAACCTGCCTCCTTAGGGATCTCTTCACTGCTTCCCTGAACTTTCCGGGATCTGCAGACATCAACCGGTTTGATTCTTCAAAACCAAGACCTGCAGGGTAATATCCGCCTGCCCATGGATTATGAAGGGAGGTCTGGTCAGATCCGACATCCACGAAAATATTTTCATCGGCAAACCTCTCCCATACATCCACTATATTACCCTCATAGGCAATTGAAACTACCTCATTGGAGCTTATCGCTTTCCTGACTCTTGGTAACAGACTATCCATATCATTATAGACCTCATCGACCCAGCCTTGAAACAAACGGGTCTGAAAAAGCTCGTGCTGGCCGGCGGCGTGGCCTGC
>CAYQBZ010000495.1:0-2571 GCA_964415855.1 uncultured Rikenellaceae bacterium | reverse complement strand
CCGGATACTTGCAGAATTATAAAATCTCTCAAGCTGATAGTTGTACAACCTGTTTAAAGCTCCTACCTGCATTCGTACGTAATTCTCAAGATCGAAACCCGGAGTCGCCATCAATTCAGCAAGTTGTGCATAATCAGGTTCTGTTCCTATAACTGGATCCGCTCCTGCCGGTTGAAAAGAAGTAATGATCTTTCCTGAATATTCACCCGTCAACCGCCAGTTCCCTGACGACCAGTCAATGCCAGCGACCCATGTAATTTCAGGTAACGGGATATACTCGTAGCTCTTAAATGATTTATACGGGACTGACCAGGCAGCTTCACCCCTGTAACCTATGGTTCCAGCATATGATTCAAAATCAGTTCCAATCATACGTGTTTTATATGGGGTGGCCGATATCTCTGTATAAGGAAGCGGTACCGGGCCTGTCATGTCGAGGTCAAAACCGCTAAGAGCCATTCCAGGCATAGGATCGTAGCCGTCAAACCATGACAGGCTTCCGTCAACTCCCTGCAGGTGAACATCCGCTTTCAAACCATAACTGATCATTTCCGTTCCTGTGACAAGTGACGTTATCTGGTCAACTGTTACGTTATCAGGCAAAGGTACAGGATCAATTATCAGCACTGACGACCTGTAAAAAGGAATTACCACTGCTTCCAGGTTAAAGCTGAGGGAGGGATACCAGTTTACTGCTGACATAAGGTTTCCCATATCCATATCTTCCCGGTCCGGAGAGCGTGTAATGAAGTTTTGTGGAGATATCTTTGAGACTGGATTGGTAAAATCTGCACGTCCCCATTTTATGATCATCTGGCCTGCTGTTAAATCCCATTTTCTACCATAAACCTTAACATATGATTCGCGTACATCAATAAGATCGACAGGTTTCAGGAATTCGGCCCCATGACGAAAACGCAGATCTGAAAATGCTCTGAAGTTCACGTTGTTTCCGGCATCTATCTTAAGTCCGAGGTCAGCAAATGCGCTGGAAACATATAGCTTATCATTATTGGCATGATCAAACCCGGAGTAGAATCCTCCTCTGACAAAACCATAAATCTCTTTCGTGCTTTGATCTGTTCCTGTACTATTCGGGGAATTACCTTCCTGACTAAGACCGGTTACAGGAAGTATAATGAATAAAGAAATCAAAAACCATAAATAATCATTCATATACGTTGTCATTTAACGTAAAGTAATGATATATCTACAGACGCGTCGTCTTATCCGGCTGTCCCGCACCAGTATATTCCTGTATTGGTGTACGTGCCGCTAAGGATGTACTGCTTACTCTTTAACACTTGTCAGCTTCTCCATGTATTCACTTGGAGTTATGCCCGTCTGGTGTTTGAAGATAGCATTGAAGGTTGTTTTGGAATTGAAGCCGGCATCCAAAGCTATTGCCAGGATGGTATAGTTGTTATATTTAGGATCAGAGAATCGTTCGATCACCTCTTTAATCCTGTATTCATTTATGAATGTGAAGAAATTTCTCCCGTGGTATTCATTAAGCACCTGTGTAATATAGTGACGGGGAATACCTGTCATTAACGACAGATCGTGAATGGAAAGATCCCTGTCCAGATAAGGCTTGTTCGTCTCGGTATATGAAATAAGTTTCCTCAGATAGACTTCTGCCTGCTTTTGTTTCAGACCACTTTTCACATATTTTTCAACCTCTTTCCTGTCATCATCCTGCTTCAGGTCATCACCGAAAATCACAGGTTGCTTGATACCATAAAAACTGTACACAAATGAAAAAAGCGCAATAAATCCGAATATTACAAAATAGGGATCAAACGGGATATAATCTCCGATAATATTTAATCCTCCAAGAATGAAAAGGACGAAATAGGCTGAATAAAAACTTATGGAAACTATCTTCAGCCAGTTGAGTGTTATGACACCTGAGGTATAGGATATCAGGTTCTTAAGATTATCCTGGTGTTTCTTTATATCGATAAATGCCAGTATACTGTAAATGGTTACTGAAAGGAAAAAACAAGTACTGTATACTATTCGTAATGCTATAAATCTGTCAGGCACAAAAAAGTTACCCAGGTCACGTAATAAGGGTTGCTCCCTGAAGATTACAGAAACAGTAAGGAATACAATGAACGGGATGAAATGAAGGAGGGCAAGCCAGCTGAACTTACGCCTCGGATAGGTCATAAATCTTACATACAGGAACAGGAGAGGACCGTATGTAAAAGCCACAAAGGGGAATGAATACATTTCAACCACAGTTCTTTTGACTAGAGCAAAAAGGAGCTCGATGCATATCAGAAAAAGCCAGGCAGCCATGAGCCTGTTTGCTGTGGTTGCAGGCTTTTTGGTTGAAATAAGTAATCCTGAAAAGAATGACTGGGAAATACCTATATATAATACCGGGTCAATATTTACCATGGATGAAAAATGATAATAATTGATCAAATATAATTAAAAGCCAATAATTATTAGGTATTTTTGGAACTCCTGTTATACCTGAAATAGTATTGAAAGGGATTTGAAAAATTTGTTATATTGTTAATTATCTTATATTTATGAGCATTCTTGTAAATAAAAACT
>CAYQBZ010000494.1:0-2572 GCA_964415855.1 uncultured Rikenellaceae bacterium | reverse complement strand
AACTATTATGATTTTTTTTGAGATTTCTTCAGGATGCAGATGAAGATGAAATATGCTTCCGTCACTATTTGTTATGAGCTCTGTCTTCTTTTCCATATGAAAAAATTAAGAGTCAAATTTACATTAATCTGATGTAACGGCAAAGTAGCTAATACCCGATACCTCACGCCTCACGCCTCACTTATAATAATCCATTATCCTCCCCGAAATAAGCTGAAGAGAAATCTCTGCAAGCTTGGCCTGGTATTCCACGGAAAGCAATCTTTCCCTTGCATCCAGAAGGCTTTTTTGTACCTCCCTGAGATCTATGCCTGAAAGGCTTCCCAGCCTGTATCTTTCAAGAGCGATATCAAGGTTTTCAGCTGCAGTTTGCAGATTCTGCTCTTCAAGCCTGATAAGATTAAGATTGTTCAGGTATGCATTGTAGATAGTGATAAGATCAGCTTTGATACCTTGTTCAACCTCCTGATATCTTAATTCCTTGTTCCTTACATCCAGTGAGGAATTGGCGATGCTCCTCCTCTGATTGAATCCGTCAAAAATATTTAATCCCAGCGTAAGGCCGTAATTCATCCCGTTTGTAATCTGGTTCCTGTTTGATCCGGATGAATATGTATTAAGATTATAACTATATCCAGTTGATAGATTAAGGTAGGGGTAGGACCGTGAAACAATTATCTTGTAGTCATATTCCGATATTACCTTGTTTTTTTGGGCTATGTTAAGACTTGTATTTCTTGTCATTGTCTCCTCGTAAAGCTTTTCATACAGAAGGTTTGGATTAACATTTATCGTAGTATCTGCTGAAATAAACTGTGCACCCATATCTTCAACTGCCATCAGCTCGTTTAGCCTGATCTGGGCAGAGCGGACAATCTCGGTCTGTTTTGCAAGACTTGAACTATCAGCATTGAGATAAACCCTCGATTGCAAAACCTGAAGCTTTGAGCTGGATCCAAGAAGATACCTGTCTTCGTCGATCCTGAGACGTTCCTTGGAAAGAGTCGCAGCGTATTTCTTGTTGTCAAGGAGCTGTATCTGTTGTATGTAATTATAATACCCAGAAATAATGTCTGCCAGGAAATTTTCCACGGTTATCTGGGTGTTCAGAGCTCCGATCTGTTTCAGCTCGTTAAGTCTCTTATAGGTTGTCTGCACATTGAAGCCATCGAAAATGGTCCACCCAAGTGCCAATCCCGAATTCGCAGTAGTGTTATTAACTCCTGTGGAAACAACCTTTTCCCCGCTTACGGTATTCTGGGTAATATTGTTCAGTGTACCGCTATACCGGCTGCTAAGGTCGAGCGATGGCAGGTACCCGGCATTTCCCTTTGTGTAATTATTACTGGCTATAGTTTCACTGTTCCTGGCTACAATTATGGAGAAGTTCTTTTCCAAACCTATTTTTATACAGTCTTTCAGACCCATTACTGTCTGTCCCTTTATTTGCGTTGCAAGGGAAAAAAATACTATTATACTAAGAGACAGTAACCTCATTTTTAATGTTTTTTGTTTCACTTGAAATGTATGAATAGATAGCAGGGACAACGTACAGTGTGAGGAAGGTGGATACAAACAGTCCCCCTATAACAGCAACACCCATTGATACCCTGCTCTGTGCACCTTCCCCGAATCCTAAAGCAAGAGGCGAGATACCCAGGATAGTTGCCATGCTTGTCATTAAAATTGGCCTGAACCGCGATGCAGCGGCTGATTTAATCGCCTCAATTTTTGGCAGACCTTCCTGTTTTCTTTGATTAGCAAATTCTACGAGTAAAATTCCGTTCTTTGATACAAGACCGATAAGCATTATTATGCCAATCTGGCTGAAGATGTTCATAGTGACATTAAAGTACCACATGAAGAAGAGTGCTCCGGTTAAGGCCAGAGGAACAGTCATCATAACAATAAGCGGATCCTTAAAGCTTTCAAACTGGGCTGAAAGTACCAGGAAAATCAAAATAAGCGCTAACATAAATGCAAACATCAGACTTGAAGAAGATTCGCGAAAATCCTTTGAGTCGCCTGCTAAAGCTGTCCTGAAAGTATCATCAAGCAAGTCCTTGGCAATTTTGTCCATCTCAGCAAGTCCCTCACTTATTGTTTTGCCTTTTGCCAGACCGGCAGATATTGTTGCAGCAACAAACCTGTTATAGCGGTAAAGCTGGGGAGGTGCTGTCTCCTCAGAAAGTGTAACAAGGTTGTCAAACTGAATCATATCACCGAAATTGTTTCTTACATAAAGAGATTTAAGATCGAGTGGTTTATTGCGATCACTCCTTTCAAGTTCGCCAAGTATCTGATACTGTTTACCGTTCATAAAGAAATATCCGAATCGCTGTCCGCTTAATGCAAGCTGTAATGTCTGGCCTATGTTCTGAGTTGATACACCCAGGGAAGTTGCCTTGTCCCGGTTTATGTGTATTCTGAGTTCAGGTTTTGTAAACCTCAGATTAACATCTGCTGCTTCCAGTACAGGATTCTCATCAACTCTTCTCATAAATTCCGGAAGGACCTCTTTTAACTTATCGATAGATGTTGCCTGAAGAACATATTGTACTGGCTGTCCTGC
>CAYQBZ010000493.1:0-2574 GCA_964415855.1 uncultured Rikenellaceae bacterium | reverse complement strand
ACCGGAGACCGCCCAGGGTATCTTTGTCAACTTCCTTAATGTACAGAAAACCGGCAGGATGAAGATCCCATTCGGTATTGCCCAGATAGGGAAAGCATTCCGGAATGAGATCGTAGCCAGGCAGTTCATCTTCAGGATGAGGGAATTTGAACAGATGGAGATGCAGTTCTTTGTCCAGCCCGGGAGTGAACTCGAATGGTTCGGGAAATGGAAAGAGACGAGGATGAAATGGCACCAGGCGCTGGGTTTTGGAAGCGAGAACTATCGCTTCCACGATCATACCAAGCTCGCACACTACGCTAATGCGGCTACCGATATTGAGTTTAAATTCCCATTTGGATTCAAGGAGGTTGAAGGTATTCACTCCAGAACAGACTATGACCTGAAACAACACCAGGATTACAGCGGGAAGAAAATGCAGTATTTTGACCCGGAAAAAAGTGTCTCATATGTGCCTTTTGTAATTGAAACATCTATAGGGGTCGACAGGATGTTCCTTCACATTATATCTGCAGCATATACTGAAGAAGAACTGGAAAAAGAAGATGGCAGCACCGACACACGTGTAGTGCTCAGGTTGCCCTCCTTCCTCGCTCCTGTTAAACTGGCCGTCATGCCCCTGGTTAAGAAAGACGGACTTCCCGGTATTGCGGAAAAGATCGTCGATGACCTGAGATTTGACTTTAACTGCCAGTATGATGACAAAGATTCGATAGGGAGACGCTACCGGCGCCAGGATGCTACAGGTACGCCCTATTGTATAACGATTGACCATCGGACCATTGATGACAACAGCGTTACAATAAGGTACCGCGACTCCATGGAACAGGAAAGAGTTGATATCAGGCAGCTGAGGGATCTAATCAAGGAAAAAGTGTCTATTCAAAGCCTGCTAAAGCAGCTTTAGGATGAATAAGGTTCTCATAATCACGTATTACTGGCCTCCAGGCGGCGGTGCAGGCGTCCAACGATGGCTTAAATTTGCCAGATACCTGCCTGAACAGGGCTGGGAACCTGTAATACTGACAGTAGAACCGGATTGTGCCACTTACCCAGTTATTGACAACTCCCTTGGAAAAGATCTTCCTCCATCAATAAAAGTAATTAAGACCCCTGCTACCGACTACTTCAGAATGTACAACAAAGACAAATCCAGGATACCTTCAGCCGGGTTTGCCAACAATCCCGACTATACGATCAAAGGAAGGCTTCAGCGATTCATCAGGGGTAACCTTTTCATACCTGACCCAAGAAAAGGATGGAACTCTTACGCATTCCGGAAAGCATGTGAAATAATTGACTCCGAAAAAATAAAAAATATTATCACTTCAAGCCCTCCTCATTCAACACAGCTGATCGGACTGAACCTGAAAAAAAGGTATCATGATATACAATGGATAGCCGACCTGCGTGATCCATG
This sequence comes from uncultured Rikenellaceae bacterium, assembly GCA_964415855.1. Classification (GTDB taxonomy): domain Bacteria; phylum Bacteroidota; class Bacteroidia; order Bacteroidales; family VadinHA17; genus LD21. The sequence continues at coordinate 1,154 of CAYQBZ010000493.1, read as the reverse complement.
GACCGACATCTACTATTACGATCAGTTTTTCCCCACACTGATCGCAAGAAAGATCGACTCATGTTATGAAAAGAAAGTACTGAAAAATGCCGACAGGATAGTTACAGTAGGACCTTCCATGAAGAAACTGTTCTCCTCAAAGATTAAAGGAACAGGGGAAAAGACGGAGGTCATAACGAACGGTTATGATGAAGATGATTTCAGAGGACGGACCGGATCATCTCCAGCCACATTCACAATTACTTATACGGGAACTCTTTCCGATGCCTATCCCATCGGCGGCTTGATGGACGCTCTTGACCAGCTCAGGCAAACCGTACGGGATTTCAGATTAAAGTTTATAGGGTCAGTATCTCCCGGTCAGAAAAATATCATACTGTCCGGAACAACCGGTTCGGAAGTTGAGTTTATCCCTCATGTTGAACACGGTGATGCAATAGAACTTATGCTCAGCTCTTCACTCCTTTTGCTTATTATTCCTGACCACAAGGGTAACAAGAACATTGTTACCGGGAAACTGTTCGAATACCTGGCATCAGGAAGACCGGTAATATGCCTTGGCCCCTCAGACGGGGATGCTGCTGAAATTCTGGACCATGCGGGTAATGGGAAGGTTCTTTCATACCACGATTCAGAAGGTATATACCATTATTTATCAGACATTATTTCAGGAAAAGCAGGTGCCGGGAAGAGAGATATCATGGATTTCAGCAGAAGGGAACTTACAAGGAAAATCATACCACTGCTCCGGCAGGCATAATTAAGCAATAATAATAGCCGTCCTACATCAATCTTTTTTACTTTTGCCAAAGTACATGGCATTTACATTATTGCCATAAGCAATTTTGATAATGAGGATTGGAGTAGTAGTCGATAATGACCTGGATAATGATGTCCGGGTTTTAAGGGAGATCGGTATCCTCAGCGAGGCCGGCCACAAGATATTCGTCCTCTGCTTTGGATTTAATACGGGGACTTACAAAGTCAGAGAGGAATTCACTGTTACCCGGATAATAATCGCCAGGAAGACAAAGAATTTCCTCTTTTTCATTTTTAACACCCTGCCTGTATACGAATGGCTGTGGTGCTCATGGATCTTGAAATTTATCACTACAAACATGCAAACACAAAATTATTCTTATCCACTCATTTAT
>CAYQBZ010000492.1:586-2585 GCA_964415855.1 uncultured Rikenellaceae bacterium | reverse complement strand
TCCCAGCTGGACTTTAAAGACCGCCTGGAAAAAATAATATAGAAGGGTATCTTTTTGTCCGCTGTAATGCCGGAACATAAAAAGACTCCCATCATTGGAGAACCAGGCTACAGCACCGGATGTCAAGCACTTAATAAAAGGCTGGTTGTATTCATTTGTATTAACCTGCCATTTCACAGTTTCTTCAATCCCATCCCTTCTTATCTTAAAGTCAAGGGTTTTCCCCGGTATAAGGTCAAATCCTCTGCACAGAAGTTCATTTTTTTCAACATTTGAAATCCTCATATCAACCACAGGAACAAAGTAATTTTTAAGATCATAGCCCGATTCGTTGTGGAGTATGAAATAGCTAACCGGATAAAATACTGTCGGAGATCCGATATATGGTGAAGTCTGCATCTGAAAATGAAGGTGCGGATACGGAGAACGTCCTGAATTACCGCATTTACCAATAATATCACCCTGTTTAACCTTATCTCCGGGTTTCACAGTAACCGAAGCTTTCCTGAGGTGGCTCAGGGATGAGAAGAGGTAATTGTTATGTCTTATAATAATTGTGTTGCCCCAGTTCTCCTTTAAGTTTACCTTCCCGACTTTATTATCCTCAACATGGTCAGTAACTGATTCAATGTAGCCGTCGGAAGGAGCAAGCACCGGCTTATTAAAGCAGTAATAATCCTCAGGAAGGTCTCCGTCGCCGCTGAACTGTTTTCCGGACTGGTCGGTGACTATGAAATCCAGTGCGTGTTTCCATGGTCCTTTATGGGTATGTTCACCGTCATAATCCTGCGATACCGACCATATCCCATAGAATGGAAGACTTACAGGGATCATATCGTGCCTGTACCTTTCTGAATCGTTCTGAAAGGAATAGAGGTTTTTCTCAGGAGAATTCTGCTGCACCAGCACCTCGCTCAGTTTCTTCGAGGGCCTGGCCCTGAATTTCAAAGCATAAAGGAATAACAGGACTATCATGTTAAATGGGAGAGCATATATTGGCAGGGAGACTGAGGTGAAGATAGCTGAGAGGCTCAGAGTAAAAAGTGCGACAATAGGCACAAGAAGCATTATCATGAGGTAAGATCTGATTGATGGAATGATGAAGAAACCTCCCAGTGCAATTGAAGTTAGTATATAATTGAAACCTATATAGCTGTAGTTTGTTTCAGAGATATTTGCACCGACAATGGTATAGAAATAGTAAGCAGTAAAAAAACCAAGGAGTGAAAGAGTAAATGAAATCCTTGAGTAATATAAGAGGCCGGCAGCAATAATGATTCCGGAAAGGACATTGTACTGGAACAATATAGCACCCAGAGAAACAAAGTATATCTTCAGTGGCAGCATTATCTCAAGGCTATTCCACCATTCGTAAAGCATTACAACCTGATTTCCACCAACAGTATAAAGGTCATTAAGTGTAAATATCCCTCTTTCGCTGATCCCCAGGAATGACATATTACGTGTTGCCAGTGTCAATATCCATGCACCAATAAGAAAAGGTATACTAAGGTAAGGCAGGCCATACTTACCAATCACTCCCTGAAGTGTTACAGCAATGAAAAGAGTAAGAATGGCAGCGAGAAGAATTATCACCATGAGGAGAAATCCGGGTGAAAAATATATACCAAGGCAAAGGCCGACAAGCAGACTGTTAAATCCGTACACTCCCTTGTTGATTACCTTCCTGTCGAAGCCAAAAAACATACCTGTGAGGTTGGTTGCCAAAACAGATAACAGCCCCGCCATTCCTGCATATATATCTGCAAAAGAAACCAGTACAAGTATACCCGCAAATACCTTATTATCGGAAAAGAAGATCTGGGAATAACTATTTAAAACACCGTTAAAAAATGTTGCAGGATTGTTTCTCATAACTGACTCATTGATGGTATGGTAAACTGCAGCGATTAATTCATGACAAATGATCCGGTACACTTTCCATTCCACCTACTGAGTCAAGGTCCTCGGATTTCCTTATGATATGTACCCTGCCTTT
>CAYQBZ010000492.1:0-576 GCA_964415855.1 uncultured Rikenellaceae bacterium | reverse complement strand
GATCGAAAAAATACGCTTTTTTTATAACCCACCCATTGCCTTTTAAATCAATAAAGACGATTTTTGGCCTGTAAGTGATAAACTGCATCCACTGAGTCATGTTATAAGCCCCTACCCTTTTAATTACATAGTTGTCTCCCTTTTTAAGCAAAGGGAACGCTATTGCTTCCCTTATCACATCTATATTCATGCACAGGGGTCCGTAAATTGTAGTTTCTTCAAGATGATCGGATGTTGACCGCGATGGATGCACTTCATGTTCGTACCAGAACGATGTGAACAGGATATTGACTCCGGCATCGAAAATTGTGGCTCTCCTTCCGTCGGATAATCTTTTATTGGCAAGAACGGTCCCCACCAGGTAACCGGCATCATCAATCAGTGCCCTTCCTGTTTCCAGAATGAGCAGTGGCAGCTTTGAAGGATTGATTTCTGAATTGATGAGAGCGCTGGTTATTGCCTCAGCATAATCATCAAAGCCGGGGACAATATCACGTCCCTGGTAATATGCTCCTTTAAGAGTGTTCCTGGATGCGAATCCTCCGCCAATATCAATATACCGAAGCGACTTGTTAT
>CAYQBZ010000491.1:0-2588 GCA_964415855.1 uncultured Rikenellaceae bacterium | reverse complement strand
GCAAAAGAACATATGGGACAAGTACAATAACAAATCTGATTTTATCCTGATAATTATAGGCAGAGAGCATAGTGAAGAGGAGGTCAGAGCTTTTGTTGAAAGTAAAAAATTCACAATGTCCTTCGCCCCGGATACTAACCGCGAGATCTTTCAACTTTATGCAACCCAGAAAATTCCCGGAAATATAATCATTGGTAAAGACGGCAAATTACTTTATCAAAGCATGGGATATACTGAGCAAGAATTCAAGAAATTAGAAACTAATCTAGCTCAGGAATTTATATAAGGTTTCCAACCTGACCAATAGGCAGGTATGTATATGCCTCACGGTCTCTCACAGTGCCTCTCATTCCCCCGTATGTCGGATTCCCGTTCTGGGGACTGCTAATCCTTACAAGAGCGAAGTCACACCCGGGTAGGTACCCTCCTTAACTGTCGGAACTCCATCTGTATCGTGGCGTGCCATATAGATAGCATTGACTTCATTTGCTCCGGAACAATCCTGGAAAAGGTTTTTGTATTTTGTGCCGGTGACTTCATCAGATGCCACGTTCAGTGTAATTACCCTATCATCTGCCGCATCGTAAAGTTCTCTTGCATCTGAAGAGTTCCTCGCAATTTCAATAACATATTTACCTCCTTCGAGCACATAACATTCAGATACAGTCGAATAAGATGCCATGTCCCTTACATTAAGTGTGAGATTTACGGTTTCGCTTTCACCAGCTTCCAGTAATGAAGTTTTAGCAAAAGCTCCGGGATTAATAAGTGATTTTTCAACAGCATAAGTGCCGTAATTATAAAATGGCTGGGAATAATAAAGCTCTACGACGTCTTTGCCTGGTATAATTCCTTGTTATTTTCTATCCCGGTTTTCTCAAGTGCTTCATAAAATTCAAGGTCCTCAACGGAAATGTCCGCACCTCCACCACCGGCAAATTCAGGGTCAAGTGAGGACGCCCCAAAAACATTCACCTTATAAGTTCCATTCCCGGACTTCAAAGGTAAAGAACCGTTGCCGATCCCGCCGCACCACCATTTTGTATTGCGGTTGTGACAAAGACATATTTATCCCAGACAATCGGAGTTGAAAATCCTTTCCCCGGGATTGCTGTCCTCCATTTTATGTTTTTGCCCTCGCTCCATGAAACGGGCGGATTGCTTTTCGGAGCTATACCATTTGCAAGAGGTCCGCGCCAGTTGGGCCAGTTACTGTCATAATCAGTTCCGGTCTGCGAAAAAACAGGATTAACCAAAATGACAAATAGCAGGGGAATAAATCGGAGAAGTTTCATATGTATCATTTTTAATGAGATGCGAATATATACCACTTTGTACAATTACATGAAGGATGAATGCTAAATATCATAAATTTCACTGCACTTCCCCGGCATTCCCCGTTCTGTTAAGCGGGCAGAAAAGTTAATTACCGGATAATGACTTCCTCAATAAACTTTTAGCGGCCAGTTTTGTTTCTGTTTTAAGATTCGCCTGCCTGGCCAGTGATAATTCGAACACGACCCATACCGGATAAGGTGATAAGAACGGACCTTGAATAATTAACGAATATGTCAATAATGAATAAAACCAAACTTTTTGCAACATCCCTCCTATTAATTTCCCTGAGCACTGCAGCATATTCCCAGAATGCATCCATAAACGGATTTGTTACCGAAGAGCTGGGAGGACAGCCTCTGGAATACGCAAGTGTTGCTTTACTTAGTGAACGGGACTCAACAGTTGTTACAGGGACAGTATCAAAAGGAGACGGATCGTTCAGCTTCAAAAAAGTCGGAAATGGAGCATATTTCCTGAAGCTCTTTTTTGTAGGGTATGAGACCAGGTATATACACAATATCAACTTAAGCAGCAGTCAGCAACTGGACCTGGGGAAGGTTATATTAACTCCGGGTAGTACTATGCTGAACGAAGTTACTGTAACAGGAACAAAAAGGAATTCGATAAACAAGATAGACAAGCAGACCTACAAGGTTGATCAGTTTGAAGCTGCCAAAGGGGGTACTGCCATTGACGTATTGAGAAACCTTCCATCCGTATCCGTAAACGGACAGGGGGAGATCAGTGTCAGAGGTTCTGCAGGATTCCTGGTACTGGTTAACGGTAAGCCCGTACTGACGGACGCTCAGACAACTCTCAGTCAGCTGGATGCAAATTCCATTGAGGATATCGAGCTGATAACGGCTCCTTCAGCAAAATATGATCCTGACGGGAAGAGCGGTATCATAAACATCATAACAAAAAAGGGGACAACGGATGGCATCAGCCTGTCAACAAATGCCCAGGGTGGATTACCCAGTACCACCGATTTCGGCAATAAGGAAAAACCGGTGCGTTATGGCGGTGATGTTACACTCAATTTTAAGAAAAACAAGTGGGATGTATCCATAGGCGCCAACTATCTCAGGAATGATGTCAGCGGTTACAGAGAGGGTGATGTCTTTACCAGGAATTTCACCGATAATACTATTACCCGGTTCCCTTCAAACGGTGAAAGAAGCTTTGACAAATATAACTATGCGGGAAGAGCATCTTTGGTTTACGAACCTGATAAGAATAACAGCATTTCT
>CAYQBZ010000490.1:0-2627 GCA_964415855.1 uncultured Rikenellaceae bacterium | reverse complement strand
TTATAATGACGTTGAAACTAATATTGAAGTGGATCTGGCCTACGATGGTAGCAGCGAATTCACGCTTACGGTGATGGACCTGAATGGATCATCTACACCTCTTTCCCCTGTAGCCTGGGTAGTTCATTATGATGGACAGGAACCCATTTTTACAGAAGGTATGTTGGATTACGGGAACGGACTTGAGGATCTGGCCGAGACGGGTAATGCAGCACCCCTGAGCAGTTACCTCGAAACAAACAGTGGTTATGTCTCCCCGGTGGCCCCCATTGTATGGGTCCTGCATAATGAAAATGAGAAACCGATATTCACGGAAGGTGATCCTGATTATGGCAAAGGACTGGAAAAGCTTGCTGAGACAGGAGACCCGTCAGATGTTTACAGCAGTCTGGCAGCTGAAGGATTTGAAACAGGTGTTGTTAATATACCTGACGGTGGCAGCAGCGCCGGCCCCATAATGCCGGGAGAATCTTTTACATTTACGATTAATGCCAGTATGGATCAGTACTTAAGCATTGCAAGCATGCTTGGTAAATCAAACGATATATTCTTCTCACCTGGAGATATGGGTATCAAGCTTTTCAACGGTACAACTCCGCTCAGTGGCGATATAACCAGTAAGATTTTGCTGTGGGATGCCGGTACAGAGGTTAACGAATACCCGGGTGCAGGAATTCACCAGGGTCCGGGAGATAACCCGGAAAACGGTAATGTGATGCAGGTAAACGATTCTTTCACATGGCCGATGGTATCACAGGTAATCAAGGTAACCGTCACATCGTACTAAGACCTGTAAGTCACCGGTCAGGACAACAGCACCAGGGAGCCCGTCAGTTTTCAGATTGACGGGCTTTTTTGTCAGATAGTATCCTCTCGCTCCATCATCAATAAATATCTATCTTTGAGGTTTTTACGACAATGGAAATAAGCGAAGGACTGACATACCGGAGGATATTTCTTTTCTGGGGGCCGCTGGCACTTACATGGCTGATGATGGTCAGGTTATAGGTCACATAGTTGTTATGAGATTGATCCTTTACTCATCGGGCGTGAATGGGGCATACGTAGGTGCAGGAGCAATGTCGCTGGCCGTCCTCAGTGAAGCAATAGCAACCAGGCTGATGGTCTCAGCCACACTGAAGATCCTTCTTCAGATGGAAGATACTGAGAACGGTAATCTTAACTTACGGTCAGAATTCCTTATCCCCGATCTCGCTTGCAGGTAGTTTTGCTTTGCTTGTATTCCTGTTCAGGTTGAAGCTGAAGTTGATAAGGATGACATCTGTCTCGTATATGTAATTGGTAGTCGTATAAAAATCACTCCCCAGGGTTGTGATTCTCTGTTGATTTGAGCCCATGAACCCAAGATCAATATTTTGCCACAGCAGGCTGACTGAACATCTCCCATCCAGGAAAGTCCGTTTCAGCGATGCAGCCGGGGTAAGAAACCTGGAATCCTCACCCATGGCTGTCGGTCTTTTCGAGGTATAATTAACACTGGCCTGGAAGTTCCATGAGGATCCTATATAAAAGGTTGTACTGGCATTTATCGAGTAAACCCAGTCTGAATTGGAGATTGTGGAGCTGACACCAAGAATATCCAGACCTCCATCAATAACGTACTTATATATATTAGCTCCTGCATATAGCTTCCACCAATCTGCAGGTTTTGCATCGATGCCGGTTTCCAGCCCGAATAACCTGGCCCTTTCAGCGTTTGTATAAAGCCTGTTCAATACCGTATCAGCATAAACGCTGTTAACTCTTTGAATAGGATTTTTTATTTCCTGGAAATATAAGGTTGCAAAGAACGAACCATCAGGGATACTATGATTCAGTCCAATTTCAGCAAGATCGACAAACTCGGGCAGAAGGTCCGGATCACCCTGTTCGAGTGTTTCAGAATGTTCCCTTTCGGGTATTGGATTTAATTCATAATTGGTAGTGCGCTGAACTCTCTTACTGTAGGCTGCCTTAATATTCCAGCTTTCATTTAAGGTATATAGCAGACTGGCGGATGGAAAAAGGTTGGAAAGCTTCAGGTAGTGTCTGCCGGTTTCATACGACAGGTATAATTCCCTTGTAGCATATTCATATCTCAGTCCGCCGGAATATTGAAGTTTTCCAGCCTTCCCGGAATACTGGGAATAGACAGAGTTTATGTAATTAACTGTTTTTACCGTTCCCTGGAATCTTGCCGCATCGGGTTGCGAAGGTGCAGGAGTCACAATGTAATCGAAGGTCCCGTCCTGCTTATCGTTCCTGAACTGGTATCCGCTTTCCAGAGTTCCATTACCTATTTTAATGGAGTAATCAAGTTTAATACGGTAACCGTCAATCGGATTTAGATACGGGTTATAGACCTGCTGAAATACCTGGTCAAGGGCAGGGTAGGCGAGGTTCCTGTTGCTGGTATTACCATAAAGTTTTGCATGTTCATACAAACCTGATAATGTTATTGTTGAGCTATTGTTGAATGTATGGGTGTAGTCAAGGCTTCCCAGGGTGAAATTTCCTTCTTTCCTCTGAAGGTTGGAATTGAAATAGGTCAGCTTTTTGAGTACTGCATCGGTGGTCAGATCGGATGTCGAATTGTTGTACAGTATCTCTGCAAGCCTTTCCTGGAA
>CAYQBZ010000489.1:0-2632 GCA_964415855.1 uncultured Rikenellaceae bacterium | reverse complement strand
TTAGAATGTCAATATAAAGATATAGGGATGGGAAGCAGTCTTCGGTCTGATTATCTGGGATTTTCCATTATAGATTGCAATACCCCAGGTTTCTTGGCAGAACTTTATGGTATAAGGCGCAGCACTTATCCTGTTATTGATGGCGAAATAGATAGAGGAGATTCTCCGGTATTTGCTTTTTTTATTGATGGTAGTAATATTTCCGGAAATAAATGTTTTATCACACTTTCAACAACATTTCACGGTCCTTATTCTGTTAGTACTCGTCCCTGGTTTTATGATACGGAATTGTATAGATATCTTCGTGTAAAGCTTCTTTCAATCCCCAAAGAATTATACTCTTTTGAGAAAAGTCTTTATACTTATGGCATTATAAAAAATGATCCCTTTTCAGAGCCAGTTTACTTGAATGGGAACATAAAGGGTGGAAATGGAGTATTTGCGATATGCAGAAGCACTGAACTTACTGTAAATCTGTCTCCTCCATATTAAGACTAACACTTAAAATGCGTTTCTAGCAGCTTGAAAGTAGCAATTTAAAGAATTGTGAAACTTATTTCAACAATCAAGTGTTAAAGTTACCTTGTACGATCTAAAGACTTGGGATTTTTCCTTTAAAGAATTACTTAACATTCCTCCGCTACCCACAAAAGTAATCATACTTATATCAATCACATCTGATTCTTACTCCATTTTCGTTCCCTTATGAATAAATTGGTTAAATAAGACGTTTTAAGTTTAAGAGAGTGAAGAAGCATATACAATTTGAATAAGTCTTTTAACAAAAGGCATCATAAAATATAAAATTTTATGATGCCAATATATGTTTTCATGTCATCATTTAACACTTTCATGCTTTCCTGCTGCAACAGGGCTTGTAATTAATTTAAGGAAGGTTTAATTTTATTATTGTTAATGTATGCATTAAATCATTTAGGGTTAAACAATTAATTTTATTGCTATGAAGAAATTCCTGCTTATTTGCTGCTGTTTCTTTACGTTACTTGTATCGGCACAGCAAATTAATGAACCTTTTGGTTTTCCCTTAAAACCGGGTTCGAAAGAATGGCCGAATCTTAAAACAGAAAAAGAGAAATTCAATGCCATGCAAATTCCAAAGGATATGTTGTCTAATATGACAACATATGCATTAACTGTCTCTTGCTTAAATTATCCTTCGTATATTGTATATCTTACTTCATTTGATATACAAACCGGTTATTCAGTTTTGGCAGTAAACTTTAACGGTTTATCTGAGTATATAAGAAGACCTGATGCTGCTAAATGTCTAATTGACATCTATAAAATTGCAGGAGAAAAAGGTTTCCTGGATCAACATCCACATCTTGATGAGCTATATTGGACATTCAAGATCTCATGGATGGAAATAATATTAGCACAGGATGAATTAATATACACCCTTGATAATGAAGAGAAAAATAAGCTGCTAATCCTTGCTAAGGAGAAATTAACTATGAAAGCATCTAGTAATGATTACTCAGGTTATGATCTAATGGTAACGACCTTTCTGATGGGAAGAGTATTGCATTCATTAAATTATAAAGAATTTGAATCAGATTTTTCAGGGAATGCCTCTTTAAGAAATTTTTTGATTAATCCGCAATTTGCTAATGGACAAGCATTAGAAAGGATTTATCAATTAACAGTAAAATACTTGGAACATAAATAACAAATATGATTCTTTGGAATTCCAAAGATATTTATTGACTACTAGCAAAATTAAATAATTAATCAGATATAAAACTATAAAAATAATGTCATGAAAATTAGATTTAAGACTCCAATTTTAATCATAATTTTATCCATTTTGATAAAGTTTGGTTTGCTAGGACAGAGCTGGTCTAGTACATATATTTACACACCTGTTGACAATGATGCTGTTTCTGCACAACTCTTGACTGGTGGTGATTGGACCTCTTCTGAAAAAAATACTATAAAAAATGAAACCATTTCTTATTATGGAGCAGAAAACATTTACTATTTAGGCGAAGCCACTTGGTCCTATAACTGTCATGCCTATGCTTGGTGGACTTCAGAGGGTCATAATCCAGTTTGGCTTACTACTCCAGGAGATGATGCTTTCTTTGCAGAGTATATTGAAGTATCACAACAAGAAGCTACCAAAGTAGCTTATTCCAGTGCCGATCATTCAGCTATTACAACAAGCACAGCAGACTACTTTAATGCCAAATGGGGTTCTGGTTGTAGATGGGGTCATGACAAGACTATTGGTCCTTATGACTATTCAAATCTGCATTATTATGTACTTCCTTATATCTCCTGTTCAATGAACAGCGTCTGTTCTTCCGGTACTGAATTTACAATAAATGATCTGCCTTCAGGTGCCACTATTACATGGTATTCCAGTTTGAATATTACTAGAACATCTGATCAGGGGGCAAATCCTTGTGAATTCGAGGCTGATGTGGATGGTGAGAACGGATGGGTTGACGCTGTGGTTACATATAATAGTGTGCAACATGGCCTTACAAAAAAAGATGTTTTTGTCGGTACGCCAGGAACGCCGACAATTACTGATACATACGGTGATCCGCCTGATTATTTAGAATTATATGATTATGTACCATATATGATATGGACCTACCCCGGA
>CAYQBZ010000488.1:0-2654 GCA_964415855.1 uncultured Rikenellaceae bacterium | reverse complement strand
CACATGATATACAGTTATCCATTAAATTTTGTGACTAACAAAACCGACCGGATACAACAAAAATACAGTATGCTGGTAAGCCAGTATTCATTAAATGAGGATGAATACCTCTACTGGGAGAAATTGCAGAATATCTCGGAAAATGTCGGAGGCCTTTATGATATTACACCGGCATCAATCCCCAGTAATATATGGTGTGTTGAGGATCCGGAAGATAAAGTCCTGGGATATTTCAGCGTCTCTGCAGTAACATCTAAACGGATATTTATCAAAGAGTATTTTTCAGGGATAGTGAATCTCTACTCCACCTGCATTTCGGATACAATATTCGGACGTGGAGCTATCCCCGGGCTTGGTATCAGTGTGTGGATACTGGAGGCATGGCCCGATGAGGTTCCTCCCTTTACAGTTATAACTGAAAAAAAGGCTTGTGCCGATTGTACTGAAAGAGGCTCAAATATCGAACCGCTCTTCTGGCGCGATGACGAAAAATGAATAATAAGAGATACGAACTTTTAATGATGAGATCTTCAAAACCGGCTTCCTTATTTCTGTTACTTACACTTTTCATTACAACTGTATCAGGTCAGAACGCGGGAAATATACCTGGCACGATTGCCTTACAGTTCACTGATTACTGTAAAACCGTGCCGAGGGAAGAGATCTTCATCCTTACAGACAGAGATGCCTTCATAGCCGGGGAAGATATGTGGTTAAAGGTCTTCCTGCTTGACAGACAGAGCTTCAGTCTCACTTCTTCCGATAATATAGCTTATTTTGAACTTCTTAACCAGGAAAACCGGCCGGTGGTACAGGAGAAGATCCTTCTTAATCACGGTTCCGGTCCGGGTCATATTATTATACCGGATACCTTAAGCAGCGGGACATATACCATAAGAGCATATACCAGCTGGATGAAAAATTTCCTGCCGGCAAACTGTTTCATGAAGGATATCAGCATATTCAATGCATTCAGTGACAAACCTTTCAGAGGGAAAGCATATAGCACTAATTCTTTGAATAAGGGAAACAGGAATACTTTAAATACTACCGGGGTGACCATGAATGTGGATAATAACGACCAGGATTCACTGCATTTAAACCTTGTTGCCGACAGGAAATACCTTGCTGGCAATCAGCCTGGTGTTTTTGTCTTTATTGAAACACACGGCATAATCAATTACATAAGCCCTGAAGAAAATATTACAGAAAATACCAGGATCAGCCTGCCCAAAAAGCTAATGACACCCGGCATTAATCACCTGACACTTTTTAGCGAAAAAGGACAGCCTCTCCTTGAGAAGTTTATTTTTACTGCTGAGAGGGCTGCACAGGAGCTTACGGTAAGCTCTCCTGACCTGGTAGTACCAAGGTCCAGGATAAGCATGGCTATAGACCCGGGAAGGAGTGTCCCCGGCCGGGTAATGTCACAGGATCTTGCCATTTCTGTTGCTCCTGTAACAGATGATGATGAGATACAGGGGATAGATGATTACATGATCTTGGGTTCGGAATTCGGTTTATCTGCCTGGACTGGTCTGAACGGCAGGAGAGTAAGCGACATCCGCAGCGGTGCACTGGACAGCATACTGGCCGACCTTAAGAGTAACTGGATCAATTGGGAGGATGTATTATCTGTTAAAAGACCTGAGGCGGAATACGGGCATGAGACAAGTGATCATTTTCTCTGGGGCACCCTGATAAGCCGTAATCCAGGATCTGCAGATTCAGCAAAGTATATTTTTATGTCAACTCCGGGGAAAGTGGCAGAATTTCAGTATGCCCGGACCAACAGGGAAGGTGCTTTCAGCTTCGTTATACCTGCGGATGACAGGTATCATGATCTTATTATTCAACCTGAGACGGCTAACAACAACCTCACAATTAAAATGGAATCTCCATTTTCAGACAGGCATTTTTTATCGGAACCACCTGGCAAGAATGTCAACGACAGTATCCCCGCTTTTGTTGCAAAATACAGCATTAACTACCAGGTAAGTAAGATATATGGCACTTCTTTCTCAGCAGACTCAGCGAATGACCCCTTCCCCGTAAAAAAAGCAAAAAGGTTTTATGGTAAACCCGATATTGAGCTTGTAATGGAAGATTATATCAAGCTGCCTGTTATGGATGAGGTATTCTTTGAACTGCTGCCTGGAGTATTTTTGAAAAACAGGAAATCGGTTTATGAGATATCCATTGCGGATCCGGTGGAAAATACAATATATGACGTGCCTCCGGTATTGTTCATTGATGGAGTAGTTATCAGTGATCCTTCTTTAATTGCCAATCTTGATCCTGAACTTGTTGAGAAAATAGATGTCATAAAGGAACGGTACTATATCGGCGATTATTTATTTTACGGGTTGATAAATGTTATTACCAGGAATGGCGATTTCAGCGCTGTAAGTCTTCCCGGATATGCGACCAGGTTGCAATACAGGACAGTTGACCCTGTAAGGTCGTTTGTGTCGCCGGCTTATTCATCTGAATCTGCAGGAAAAAGCAGGATACCGGATTTCCGGAATACTCTTTACTGGAATCCCTCTCTTACAGCCGGTGAAAACGGGAGGACCATGGTTAAGTTCTGGAGTTCTGATGTCCCGGGTGACTATGAAATAAAAATAGAAGGCATAGCCAATGGTAAGTTAGTA
>CAYQBZ010000487.1:0-2662 GCA_964415855.1 uncultured Rikenellaceae bacterium | reverse complement strand
GCTGGGCTTTGATAACAGCTATCTCCTTATCTACATTTTGAACATCAGCCGGTTCCTCACATTTGGGGATGAGAATAAGATTTACATTATGAGGTATCACAAAATGAAGATCTTCGATCCCCCTTTTCCCCTGGTTAATCCTTACCATCCTTTCAGCTCCGTAGAAGTTTACCTGCCGTAACGCATTTCTCACAAGGATCCTCGCTTCATCCTTCCTTGAAGGAGCCACTGAATCTTCAAGATCCAGTATTATCCCGTCAGCTGAGTGGAGACCGGCATTGATCATCAGAGCCGGAGAGTTCCCCGGCAGATAAAGCCTTGACAGACGAAACCTGTCGTGTGTTGTTGAGTAGGTGTTTTCCTTAATGAATTCAGGCAGGAAGTTACTTTCAGTTTTAACCAGGACTTTAACGGCAGATTCCAGACGTGCTGCCAGAGTAAAAGGCAATGCACCCGAATCATCCAACTTTACATGAGCATGTTTGATATTAAAGAAACCAAGAATTTCAGATGTAAGATCTTTTATCGATTTACCAAATAAAGCCTCTGCCCTGGAGGCCAGTTCAATTTTAATAGCTCCACTGTTCCTTAGTTCAAGAGTAACCTGGCAGTCGGATCTTATACCCGGTCCGGAATTTCCTGTAATAGCAACGGATCTGTTCATACTCCAGCAGCTGGCTGTATAATATTAATCATCGATCAGCGTATATTAGTAAGACAAATTTAGCTTATTAACACAACAGGGGGAAGACAATTATCACATTTTTACTGATTTTTCATGAAGTCATTGATTCCTCTTACTCACTTCGGACTGATGAATTATTCTTTAATCGACCGATTGGTTGAACAGGGAGTTCCTCGCTGACGACCGGAATGAAGCACCGCGAAACGAGGAATCTTTCAGAAATAAATAAATTAGCACTTAAAATTAATTCTATTTAATAACATTAATGGTAATTAACCTCAAAGTATAGTGCTGTATTTCAGCCTAATAAAAGAGTACTTATATGTATTAAAATGTGTATTAAAATATGTATTAAAATATGTATTTTTTAAAACGGAAAATCGACGGGAGCCTCTATCTCCGACTCTACATTTTCAGGCTTCCTGGCAGCAACATGTACAGGATTCCCATCAACAAAAATGGCTTTGTAGGGTTTGGTCGGACAGGCAAATTCACAATGACCGCATCCGATACATATATCATCCTGGGTCTCAGGGATAACAAGGTTCCCTTCATACGGGATCATATGTACAGCTTTGGTAGGGCAACTCTCGGAGCATGCACCACAGGCAGTTTTTTCGGTTTTTACGATACAATTATCCTTAATGAATATTGCTTTGCCGATCTGGGTAAGCTTTTTAGCCTCAAGCACAAGCGGATGTAAAGCATAAGTAGGGCACACCTCGGTACATACCGTACAGTTATACGTACAGAAACTTTTGTGATAATCCATAACAGGCTGCAGCATCCCTGCCAGGCCATACTGTGTAAAGGCAGGCTGCAGAACATTGTTCGGACAGGCATTTATGCAGAGTGAACATGCAATACAGTATTTGTTGAAATCCTCAATCCTTAAGCCTCCCGGAGGACAAACAGGCAAGGTCCTGTTTTCCTTCACGGTGGACTCTTGCTTTGGAACCGGGACCGGTTTTTCCTGGCCTCTTGCACTTCCCGACAGTCCAAAAAGAAGCAACAGGGAACCTGCAATCACCTTCCTCCTGCTTTCATCAGTCTCCTGAACCTTTTTCTTTTTCAGAGAAACTATTCCATACGAAATAGCTTTATCCTGACACACATTTATACAATTGAAACAGTCGACACACCTGGAGATATCAACATTATGATTCAGAAAATCAATACATGAGGATTTACAGCCTACAGAACATCTGCCACAGCGGGTACATGCCTGTTCATCAAATTTAATTCTCAGTATGGATATTTTCGACAGCAGACCAAGCAAGGTCCCAACCGGACATATCATATTACAGTAAAGTCTTCCCTTCGTTAACGAAAGAAGACCGACCAGCATAAAAAATGCCACAGGGATCGAATAAACAACCAATGGAAATCCTTTTACAGGTATATTACTAAGAGTATAAATATCAAATTTACCAAGAATACCTGCCAGGAAGTTATTGATAACAATAACTGCAGGTCTGGCAAAAAAAGTCATGAAACGGCCAAAAATGCTGTAAGGATCCAGGAGGGTAACCATATATATCCCCCATATTATTGTAACTATCAACGTGATAGCCAGGATAGAATACCTTAGTTTTGTGAAAGGTTTTTTAAACCCGTATCTCCTGAATTTTTTCCTGAACCGCCCCCCAATCCTGGAAAAAAGATCCTGCCCGATACCTAGCGGACACAGGAATGAGCAGTATGTCCTTCCGGTCAGAAGGGTCAGTATGAGTATAAAAATAAAACCTGCGGCAGCTAATGTCCCGAGAAAATAGAACTTTATCGCTGACGGGCCGAACTGCAAATAGGTTAAAATGTTTATATATTTTGCTGGGATCAGATGCCTGAAGTCAACAAAAACAAGAAAGAAACAGATAAATACAAATGCAGAGAAAATGATTCGTATTCTTCTAAGAAGAGGTGACCTCATCAGGAATTACATTTTAATTCTTTTAATATTAAGGGAATCCAGGTTCA